>PEUI01000200.1:815-9731 GCA_002785585.1 Lysobacterales bacterium CG02_land_8_20_14_3_00_62_12 | reverse complement strand
CGGCCTAAGCGCCAGCGCGCCCCGGGTCGAAGTCATTTTGTTGTCGCGCAATTCGTCCGATACCGGGCTGCGCATCTTCAATGCCATCGAACACTACGGACTGGATATCGTCCGCGCCGCGTTCACCAATGGTTCGCCGACCTGGCCGTATGTGCAGCCATTCGGTGCCGACCTGTTTTTATCCAGCAATGCCGATGACGTGCAGAACGCGCTCCATGCCGGGGTTGCGGCGGCGACCATCCTTTCCGGCACGGCGACCGCATCGACCCAGGATCAACTGCGCATTGCCTTTGATGGAGACGCGGTGCTGTTCGGTGACGAGTCCGAGCGGATCAGCCGCGAACACGGCCTCGCCGCGTTCAGTCGCAATGAGGCTGAGCACGCCGAGGTGCCGCTTTCCGGTGGTCCGTTTCGTGGATTTCTGGATGCCTTGCAGCGACTGCAGGCGGCGTTTCCGATCGAGCACTCGCCGATCCGCACCGCTTTGGTCACCGCGCGCTCGGCGCCCGCGCACAAACGCGTGATCCTGACGTTGCGCGAATGGGGCGTGCGCGTCGATGAAGCGATGTTTCTTGGCGGCCGTGACAAGGGGCCGTTTCTGCAAGCCTTCGGTGCCGATATTTTTTTCGATGACCAGCAGCAGAATTGCGATGACGCCAGCGCCCACGTCGCCACTGGCCACGTGCCGCATGGCGTGGCCAATCACTGAGGGAATTGGGTGAAGGGTGGGAGCGTCGACAAGCGTCGCGATTTTTGCCGACTACGACAATCGCGACGCTTGTCGGCGCTTCCCCCATTGCCTGACGCTTCCCCCAGTGGCTCGGCGCTCGCGCCCTGATCGAGTCTGCGCTGTCGTTTCCCATTTGCCGCTGTCAACGCTGCACTGATCCCCCCTACAATGCGCGGTCTTCCCGTCCTGCTCCCACTCAATCCGGATCTACCATGGCCCTCAATCCCTATGATCTTTACGACATCCGCTCGCTGTTGAGCGAAGAAGAATGCGCGGTGCAAGACGCCGTCGCCCGGTTTACCGACGAGCGGGTGTTGCCGATCATCGGCGAATGCTTCGACCGCGGTGAGTTCCCGATGCAGTTGATTCCGGAAATGGCGGCGATGGGTTTGCTCGGTTCCAGCATTCCGACCGAGTACGGCGGCGCCGGTTTGAACTCGGTCAGCTACGGTTTGATTTGCCAGGAGCTCGAACGCGGCGATTCCGGCATTCGCAGTTTTGCTTCGGTGCAGAGTTCGCTCTGCATGTATCCGATCTACAGCTACGGCAGTGAAGATCAACGCCGGCGCTGGCTGCCCGACATGGCGGCCGGCAAAGTCATTGGTTGCTTCGGCTTGACCGAGGCACACGGCGGCTCGGACCCGGCCAGCATGAAGACCAACGCCCGCCGTGACGGTGGCGACTGGTTGCTCAATGGCTCCAAGATGTGGATCACCAATGGCAATCTGGCCAACATCGCCATTGTCTGGGCGCTTACCGATGATGGCATCAATGGTTTCATCGTCGAAAAGGACATGCCCGGTTTCAGTGCCCAACTGATCCATCGCAAGATGAGCCTGCGCGCATCGGTCACCTCGGCCTTGTTCTTCGATAACGTCCGCCTACCAGAGTGCAACCGACTGCCCAACGTCAAAGGCCTGAAAGGCCCGCTGGGTTGTTTGACGCAGGCGCGCTACGGCATTACCTGGGGGCCGATTGGCGCCGCCATTGCCTGTCTGAAGGAAGCGGTCGACTATTCCAAATCGCGGATTTTGTTCAACCGGCCACTGGCGGCCAACCAGGCGGTGCAGTTGAAACTTGCCGATATGAGTCGGCGCATCACTCTGGCGCAGTTGCTGTCGCTGCAACTCGGTCGCCTGAAAGATGCCGGGCAGATGCAGCCGACGCAAGTATCGCTGGCCAAGTGGAACAACGTGCGGATGGCATTGGAGATCGCCCGCGAAGCCCGCGACATCCTCGGTGGTGCCGGTATTACCACCGAATATTGCCCGATTCGGCATGCCCTGAATCTGGAGTCGGTGGTGACCTACGAAGGCACGGAAACCGTGCATCAATTGGTTGTCGGTCGCGAGTTGACTGGCATTAACGCGTTCTGAGGAGTTTGCCATGCGCTCCAGGCGGTTACAGGTGATTCTTGCATTGATTGTTGTGGTGATATCGATTCTGTTGTGGCGCGTTGAACAGCGTGATCGAAGCCAGGATGTCGATGCCACAGCAATTGGCAAGATCGGTGTCAAATTGGCAGAGGCAAGTCAAACCACGGCGGAAAGCACGGCCAAAATTGCGAAAATATCTGTGCAGACGAGCACCGCCGTGGATCGGCTGCAGGAACAGGCGTTACTGAGCAGCAAGCGGCAAGATCGGTCTGAAGCAGATGCCTCTGCATTGAAACACCGCGTCAAGATTCTGGAGGACGTGGTAAATAAGCCAGGTTACGTCGCGATGATGGCGGCTGATCTGCAGCTTGGCGCCTCCGCAAAAGTCGCAATCACCGAGATGTACCAAAGCAATGGGATCACCGCAGGTTCCAATGCTGACGTGGGTATGCCAGTGGCTACTGATTGGCACGGTCAAAGTTTGCGTGAAACCCATATTCGCCCGGGTGGTGTGGTCGAGTTGATTTTCGATAAGCGGAGTGGTGTGGCTGGCGGTGTGATTCGATTCGTCCCGGACCTGGAGCTGGCCGCACGCGGTGGTCCGATGGATTGGCGTTGCGAAACTTTCGACTATCCCGAAATTGAGGCGATCACGCCAAGCTGTCATTTCCTCATAAAGCCTTGATCGGCATCGCATTCGGTGCCGCCGACAGCTAGCCAGTCGGCGCTTCTGACGCCCAACACCATTAAATCCGAGTCCACCTATGTCAGCCCCTGCCCCGAGTGCCCCCGCCCGCGCCAAAAATGTCAACCGGGCCCAGGTTTGTGACGAAAACTTTATCGAGTTCGTGCGCGCTTTCAACGGCAGCGTCGCTGCCAAGCCCAGTGCCGAGCAGCCGATTTTGCCCCACAGTTTGTGTACGGTGGCGGATTTTTTTCAACTGTTCGAGTCGCAACTGATCAGTCGCCATCTGGACCTGATGGCGCGCGTGCTGCGGGTGCAGAACAAGGTTTACTACACCATTGGCAGCTCCGGCCACGAAGGCAACGCGATGGTGGCGCGGCTGACCCGGCATACCGATCCGGCGTTTTTGCACTATCGCAGCGGCGGCTTCATGGCCGAACGTTCGCGCCAGGTGCCCGGTTTGGATCCGATCATGGATTCGGCGCTGTCGTTTGCCGCCAGCCGTGACGACCCCGCTTCGGGTGGTCGTCACAAAGTCTGGGGTTCCAAGCCGTTGTGGGTGCTGCCGCAGACTTCGACCATTGCTTCGCATCTACCGAAAGCGTTGGGCACCGCGCTGGCGATCGAACAGGCCCGGCGTATCGGTCACCGCCTGCCGATCCCGGCCGATAGCATCGCCATCTGTTCGTTTGGCGACGCGTCGTCCAATCACGCCACCGCGCAGACCGCCTTCAACGCGGCGCAGTGGACCGCTTACCAAGGGTTGCCGGCGCCGGTGCTGTTTGTCTGCGAAGACAACGGTATCGGTATTTCGGTCAAGACTCCCGGCGGCTGGATCGCCAACGCTTTTCAGCAGCGGCTGAACCTGCCGTATTTTTTTGCCGATGGACTCGATCTTGCCAGCGGCTATGCGCAAGTTGCCGACGCGGTCAGCCATTGCCGCAGCAGTCGTCAGCCGACTTTCCTGCACCTGAAAACCACGCGCATCATGGGCCACGCCGGTACCGATTTCGAGGTCGAATACCGGACTATCGACGAGCTGCTGGCGGTAGAAGCCAGCGATCCGCTGCTGCGTTCGGCGGAAATTGCACTGTGCTCCGGGCTGATGAATCCAGCGCAGTTGCTGGGCTGGTACGAGTCGATTCGCGGCAAATGCATGGCGGCGGCGCTGGCCGCTGACCAGACCCCGAAACTGCTCAGCAAGGCCGAGGTCATGCGACCGCTGGCACCGTATTCCGCGGAGCTGGTGGCGCGCGAAGCGGTGCGTTTCGATAACGCCGAAAAGCGCCTTGCGGTGTTCGGTAGTGTGGCGCAATTGCCGGAAAATCAACCACCACGGCACTTGGCGATCCTGATCAATAACGCGCTGCACGATATTTTTTGCAAGTACCCGGAGACCCTGCTGTTTGGCGAGGACGTGGCTCAGAAAGGCGGCGTTTACACGGTCACCAAGGGGCTGCACAAAGCCTTCAAGGGCAATCGGGTATTCAATACCTTGCTCGACGAGACCACCATCCTCGGCTTGGCGCAGGGCTTGGCCAACCTGGGCATGCTGCCATTGCCGGAGATCCAGTATCTGGCGTACTACCACAATGCCTGCGATCAGATTCGTGGCGAGGCGTGTTCGCTGCAATTTTTCTCCAACAATCAATTTGCCAATCCGATGGTCGTGCGGATGGCCGGGCTCGGCTACCAGCGTGGCTTCGGTGGCCACTTCCACAACGACAATTCGATCGCCGCGCTGCGCGACATTCCGGGTCTGACGATTGCCTGTCCGAGTCGTGGCGACGACGCCGTCGGCATGCTGCGGACCCTGGTCGCGATGGCCAAAGTCGATGGCCGGGTCGGTATTTTCCTCGAGCCGATTGCGCTGTATATGACCAAAGACCTGTACGCGCCCGGCGACGGCCAGTGGCTGTGCACCTATCCGGCGCCGGATTTCGCTGTGCCGTATGCGGCCGAGCGCGTCTATCACGATGACGCCAGTGATTTGCTCATCCTCAGTTACGGCAACGGCGTGCCGATGGCGTTGCGCGCCGCGCGGGAAGTGGCGACGCGCACCGGCAAGCACACCCGCGTGGTGGATTTGCGGTGGCTGCAACCGCTCAACACCGAAGCCATCGTTCGCCATGCAAAGGCGTGCGCGCGGGTGCTGGTGCTGGATGAAGGCCGCCGCAGCGCCGGCATCGGCGAGGGCGTGATCACCGCCATCATGGAAGGCGGGCAGGGCAGCAAACCGTTGCGGCGGGTGGTCGGTGATGACACCTACACGCCGCTGGCGGCAGCAGCGAATCTCATTTTGCCGACCGATGCCACGGTGACCGCGGCGCTGCTGGAGTTGGCCGGCGCCGCGTAACCAGCAATTTGCCAAGTAGCGTTGGCGTCGGCAGCCAGGCAGAGCGGACTGCGCATGCCGTTTTTGTTTGCTTTTTTCCGCCGTTTATCGGCTGTCCCCGGTTACTGGATTAGCTTATCATTGCCCACTATGTCCGAATCGACTGCCATCACCATTCTGTTTGCCGACGTCAGCGGCAGCACCAAATTGTTTGAGCTGCGCGGCGATGTGGAAGCGCGCCGGATCATTGCGGCCGTGCTCGGTGCCCTTTCTGAAATTGCCCATCGCCATGGCGGTCGGGTAATCAAGACCATCGGCGATGAAGTCATGTGTACGTTCCCAGGGGCGCTCAATGGCATTCTCGGCGCCATCGACATGCAGCAGCGGGTGGCCCGCGACCCGGCATTCGTCAAAGACAATCTGGCGATTCGCATTGGCCTGCATCATGGTGAGGCGCTGATCGAAGAGGCGGATGTTTACGGCGATGCGGTTAACACTGCCGCCCGGATGGGATCCACCGCCAAGCGCGAGCAGATTGTCACCACCCTGTTCACCATCAACCAGCTCACCAACCTGGGCAGCATCAAGACCCGCGCGCTCGGCCCGGTACGGGTGGCTGGCAAGATCGAGCCGATCGAGATCGTCGATGTCATCTGGCAAGAAGACCTGTCCAACCTGACCAGTGTGCAACGCGCTATTCGTTCGGATGATTTGCAGGTGGCGGTCAGCAAGCTCACGCTGCGCTTCAAAGGCCGGGTGATCGAACTCAGCCCGGCGTCGCAGCCGCTCACGCTCGGCCGCAATCCGGATTCGAGCTTGGTCGTGGATAACGAGTGGGTGTCGCGCAATCACGCCATCATCGAATACAAGCGCGGTTATTTCATGATCGCCGACCGCAGCACCAACGGCACTTTCGTCAAGATTGGTGATGACGACGAACTGCGCCTGCACCGCGACGAAGTGCATTTACGCAAAGCCGGAACGGTCAGTCTCGGCCAGACCGTTGCGGTCAACGACGACAGCGTGCTGTATTTCCATTGCAGCCCCTGAGCCCCTGAGTCCCTGAGCCAGGGCGACCGCGCCAGCGGACCGCTCAGAGCGGTGCCGGTTGACGATGGCGAAACGCCAGCACGCGCGGATTGATCAGTCGTTTCCACAGCGGCGGCAGCAACGCCAACAGGAACATCGACGCATAACCGCCGGGCAATTGTGGGCTTGCCTGGTAGTGTCTGAGCGCCTGGTAGCGGCGGCGCGCGGTCTCGTGATGATCGGAGTGGCGCTGGAGCTGAAACAGCATCAGGTTGGTCAACAGATAGTTGGAGTTCCACGAGTGCAAATGCGTCGTGCGTTCATAGCGACCGCTGTCGAGGCGACGCCGCTCCAGCCCGTAGTGCTCGATGTAATTGATGATCTCCAGCGTGGTCGCGGCGGTGAGCCCCTGCGCCAGAAAAAACGCCGTGCCCAGTGGCCCCCAGGCAACGCCGACGATCAGCGCAAACGCCAGCGTCACCAGGCTCCAGCCGATCAGTTCGTTACGCCAATGCCAAGCCGATAAACCCAGCTTGCGCAGTCGTTCGGCTTCCAGGCGCCAGGCATTGCGCGTGTTCTTGAACAGGGCGCGGACCACGAACGGGTAGACGGTTTCATCGAAGCGCGCCGACGACGCATCCGCTGGCGTGCTCACGTGCAGGTGGTGGCCGCGTACATGTTCCACCTTGAAACCGGCATAGTTGACCGAGCACAACAACAATCCGCCGACCAAAGGCTCGAGTTTCGATGACTTGTGGATCAGCTCGTGCGCGACATTGATCGCCAATACACCGCTGACCACGCCCTGCGACAACAGCCAGCCGAGTTGCCCGTTCCAGGCCAATGGCAGGTTTTGAAATTGGCCACACGACCAGTACACCAAGGCCAACTGCAGCGGCAGACAAATCAGCGTCAGCCCGCGAAACCAAAGTCCGCGATCCAGTCGCTCCGCTTCGGCGGCGTCTGGATTGCTGGCATCGCGACCGATCGCATAGTCGGCGAGCGGCAGCAGCACAAACAGAAAAAACAGCGGGAACCAGGTAGCCAAATTCGGTTGTGCCGTATGCACCGCCAGCCATGCCGAAACCGGCATCAAGGCCGGGGTGATGAAAGCCAACAAATAACCCAGGGCTTTTAGTCGTGACATGCTCGCTCCGCTCCGATTCGTGCGGAATTGTCGGTCATGCCGACGCTGCCGACAAGCAGAGGAAAAGGGGATGCCCGCAGCACGCGGCGGTTGATGGGGCTGGCAATGCATGGACAAATCAGCGGCGGGCGCTGTTGTCTCGACCTGGTGGGTGGCACCAGTAGGCTGAATTGGGCATGGCTTTGGATTTTTGACCGGTGTCGGTTCTTACCTGTCGGTCCCGTATGTAAGGGAGTAGAACCAGCTTCGATCTGACGGACGCGGCAGCGGGCCAACTGTTGCCATGTTGATCTGACTTTGGCGAGCGCGAACGTTGGCGTTACCGATACGCCACACGCGGCCTGGTTCCCGCAGATTTTGCGCGCGGAAAAGCAGGCACTGTTGCCCAATCGCTTCATGATCGACCCGACCGGAGACTGGGGCGGTTTCCAGGGCGCGGTCATCTCGCACGGGCTTCCCACCCGTCTGGCCTTTGTGCTTGCCGGGACGCCGGACGGGCCAGCGGCGCAGCATTTCGCTACGGCAGAGATTGCCGCTTCGACGATTCCCGATGTCGAGGTGTTTCCGGCCGAAGAATGGGTGGAGTTCTTCTTCGCCGATTCGACCCGACTGTCCACCGAGCTGGTGCTTTCTCCCTTCTACACCGGCTTCGCGCCCAACTACCCGCAAGGGGCAACCAGCCCCGGTGGCAGCAATGGGGCCATCCCCTATTTCATCATGCGCAGCGACTCGGGGGCGAGTGCCACCTGGGCGTCGGTGCAGATGGGTGCAGAGTGGTGGGACGATCACCAACATTTCGCCGCCGGGCATCTGGTCATTGCCCGTGGCAGCGACTACTTGCTGGTGAGCGCGGGCGATTGGAAGTCTGCCACCGACGTGGACGGTAACCTGATTCACGGTGGCACCGGTATCCTCGGACCATCGCTCGAATACCAGGAATCTTCGCTCAGCAACACGCTGTATTTCGATGATTTCGGCGACTTCCAGAGCAGCAACGAAATTGCCAGCGGCGGGCAGTTTGCCGTCGGCATCGACCAGGTGGTCGCCGACGAGCTGAACCAGGACTTCAGCTATGTTCGCAGCGACCTGTCGACGGCTTACAACCGTGCCGGAGACCCGGCGGATAGCGTCAATCGCAAGCTCGATTTCTTCTATCGGAACTTCCTGTACCTGCGCGCGCCGAACCTGTTCGTGGTCTACGACCAGGTGCAGGCAAAGCCGTCGAGCAATGCGCTTGGCGAATACAAGAAGCACATTCGTTGGCACACGCCCGCCTCGCCGGTGCTCACCGGAAGGCTCGCGCAACTGAACTACGGCGGGTCGCGACTGTTCATCGACAGCGTGCTACCGGCCAATGCCAACCTGGTGGTGGTGGACGAAATCAGCAACCCGGATCCCTGCGATGGCACCCTGCCGGCCTGTGTGCCCTTTGGCCTTGCCAACGCGGGCACCTATCGGATCGAGGTGCGAGATCCCTTGAACCCGTTGTTGGTTCGGTTTTTGACCGTGCTGCAGCCGGGTTCGGATAGCAGCAGCGCACCCAGCGATAGCCAGATCGCCTCGAATGATGGAAAGCTGATCGGTGTTGACATCGCGCAGGTCGGCGGTGCCCGC
>PEUI01000200.1:0-799 GCA_002785585.1 Lysobacterales bacterium CG02_land_8_20_14_3_00_62_12 | reverse complement strand
ACAACCAGTCCGGCCAGGTTCCACCGCCGATCACCGCGACTGCCTACAACGTTCCTGGTTCGGCGTCCGCCGCGATCACGCACACCTTGCTTGGCGTCGTTCCCGACCAGCACTACGCGGTGGTCGTTGCCAATGGCGTCGTGCAGGTGGAGCAAAACCCGGGCGGCGACAAAGTGTCTTCGCCCGCTGGCGTGCTGCAATTTTCCACCGGCGCGCAGATTGTTTTCGGTAACGGGTTTGAATGACTGACGCGGCAAATCGTCCTCACCACGCGACCCTTGTTGCCGCCATTAGCTGGTTGCCGACCTGGCCTTGGTTGGCTTCGAAGGGTGAAGCGGCTTTTTGCTGTTGACAGAAAAAAATCGGTCGCTATCATGTGCGGCTGTCACGCGGGAATAGCTCAGTTGGTAGAGCACGACCTTGCCAAGGTCGGGGTCGAGGGTTCGAGTCCCTTTTCCCGCTCCAGATCAAAAACAAAACCTCGGACTCCCGAGGTTTTGTTGTTTTAAGGCTCGCTCACGTCCGCATCGGGACAGCGTTGCCGGTAACGCCATCCGGCCGGGTGGCAGAGTGGTCATGCAGCGGCCTGCAAAGCCGCGTACGTCGGTTCGATTCCGGTCCCGGCCTCCATGCAACGGTAATTTTCAAGAGCCCCGCGTCTGCGGGGTTTGTTTTTTTGCTGACGCTTCCCGTCGCGGGTCAATCCCGCGACAATCGCGACTTGGCCCGGATGGCGAAACAGGTAGACGCAAGGGACTTAAAATCCCTCGGCCACAAGCCGTGCCGGTTCGATTCCGGC
>PEUI01000187.1:19661-28368 GCA_002785585.1 Lysobacterales bacterium CG02_land_8_20_14_3_00_62_12 | reverse complement strand
GCGTATTGCTGCCAGCGCGGCCGCGGCCGTTGTCTTTCTCGACATAAGACCGCCCACCGTCACCAGCGGAACCCGCTTGTCCGGCCATTTCGCGGGCTTGGCTGCGTGCAGATTGGGCAAACGAACTACCGGATACCAATAGCGCGGTAGCAAGGGCAACAACGACCAAGGCTTTCATCAGACACCTCCTGTTAAAGACCATCCGGATGGATGATCGGATCGGGCTTGACCGGCCGACCCGTGCGGGCAAGTGCAGATTGCGGTGATCGCGCTGAACGCGCTGTGACTTCGGCTGACCTTGGCAGAGTCTGTTCAGCCTGCGGTGTGCTCGGTCGATTGGTGGGGGCCGCAACGGCACTGCGTGACTTTTGATCCTGGACTGCCCGCAACGCCACCGTCGTTCATTCCGATGCAAGTCTTGCAGACCAAGTGGTCACGCCATCAGGTCGCTGCTCGTGCCCTGTCACCGACACCCATCCGCTAATCGGTTGACTGGCTAACGGGCCTTGGCTAAGGTTAAACGTCGTTCAGTTCGCCCCTGGTCTGCAATGGATCCTGACTTCAACCCGGACACCAGCGCCTTGGTGGACCTGCTCGAGTGAGGGACTGTTGTTCTCGAATAGGCTGTCGAATTTTGATTCAGTCGCCGTGTCAAGTGGTGGCTGCGAGACTCTAAAACACTTTTTTAAAAGGGGTTGCCATGCGCACTAGATTAAAGCTGATCGTGCTTTCGCTTACACCGCTCGCTGCATCAATGGCGATTGCCGCAGGTGCGGACACCAAAATCATCGTACCCAAAGGCATGTCTGCACCGGCTGGGTTCGAACGTGTGGTCGACTACGGGTCGTTTGCGCTTTACCGTGGACGTGGAGCACTGGCGCCAAAGTTACTGGACCAGTCTTTACTCGACGCGGACATGCTTTTTTTTGATCGCCAGCCGTTCGACACGCAGCGTGGCGCGATGGTGCCGCCTGCTGGATTCGCCCTCAGTACGCCGCCAGCGGGCGCGCTGCAAATAGTCCAATTTGTCGGTCCGATGAAGGACGAATGGCTGGTTCAATTGCGGCGGTTTGGCATGACACCGGTGCAATATATCGCCAACAATGGGTATCTGCTCTGGGCGGACGCGTTCGCGCGCACCCAGCTTGACGACCTTGTTGCGGACGGTGGTTTTTTGCAGTACAGCGCACCGCTTGCGAGTTATCTGAAATTGGGTCCCACCCTGGCTGCTGCGATTGCCCGCGGTGAGACTGGTTCGCACGTCTATACTTTTGTCGTTCAGCGCTATCGTGCGCCCGGCGATGGCCGTGTTGCGGTCAGTAGACTCGGCCTAAAGCCCGAAACTGACTGGACGCCGATATTGGCGTTCGAGAACGCCCGGTTTACCGGCACACTCGACCAACTTCGCGCCGTTGCGGAGCTGCCGGACGTATTTTGGGTGGGTGAAGTTTTGCCGCGTCAGAAGCTCGACGAAGTTCAGGCGACGATCATCCGCGGTCATTTTGCGCCAGGCCAAGCGGAACCGGCGAGCGAGGGTTATAAAGGCTGGTTAGAGTCTTTGTCGTTCCCCAGCACACCATCTTCCTATCCCATTGTCGATGTCACCGATGACGGCATCGGTAACCGCACTACCAATTCCGGCGACCCGACTCTGCATGAGGGTGGTTTGGTCTCCAATCCATCTCGGGTCATTTATAGCCAGGCGTGTACGCCGAGCAATGGTACGGTGGACGGGCATGGCCACATCAACACCAACATCATTGGTGGGTTCGATGTGCGCACCAATGCGGCCACCGCTGGCGCGCGATTCCCGGGCGAGTACCAACGCGGCCAGGGCATGAATCCTTGGGCCCGGGTCGGTGGTACGCGGATATTTGACGCCGCAGGATTCAGTCAAGTGAATTGCGGTGGTAATGATGCTGGCGTGATCAAAAAGCTCCAGGATGCCGGTGCCACCATCTCCAACAATTCTTGGGGCTGCAGTGGTTGTGCCGGGACCTACGACGACTCATCGCAAACTTATGACGCTGGCGTCCGTGATGCAGACACCGCCGAGCCCGGCAATCAGCAGGTGACTTTTGTGTTTTCGGCCGGCAATTCCGGCCCTGGCGCTGCCACTTTGGGAACCCCCGGCAATGGCAAGAACATGATTTCGGTCGGTGCGTCGGAAAATGCACGCCCAACGGATGAGTCGGGCAACTGGACTGACGGTTGTGGCGTGGGTCCGACCGGCGCCGACAATGCGATGGATGTGATCGATTTTTCGTCGCGCGGTCCCGCGCCTGGCAATCGCAAAAAGCCTGAAGTCATCGCTCCGGGTACACATATTTCGGGTACCCAGGCGAACCCCACCAATGGCACTGGCACTTGTGATGCGGCTCGTCCGCTGGGCAACGTTACCTACAGTGCATCATCGGGTACCAGTCACTCGGGCCCGGCGATTGCCGGCGTTGCTTCTTTGGTTGATTACTGGGTAGGCAATGGCCGTGGTGTGGTTGTTTTTGACGGTGGAGTGGCATCAGCGCCGACACCGGCATTGCAGAAAGCCTGGATGATGGCGCATCCCACTTACCTGACGGGTGTCGACGCGAACGACACCTTGCCCAGCAATGCGCAGGGTTACGGTATGCCCAACCTGCAAAACATGTTCAACGATGTTCCGAAATTCGTAGTCAACCAGACCCGTGTTCTAGCCGCTACTGGTGAGCAGTTTTCATGGATTGGGTCGATGGCGGATCCGCTGCGGCCATTTCGTGTGGCCTTGGCGTACACCGACAAACCGGGAGCAATTGGCACCAGTCCGCAGGTGAATAATCTCGATCTTGAAGCCATCGTTGATGGTGTTACCTACCGCGGCAACGTGTTCACCGGTGCGTTCAGCAGCACCGGCGGAATTGCCGATGCGCTGAACAACTACGAGGCAGTATTTTTGCCAGCAGGGACCGGCACTGCGGTCGAAATTCGTGTCATTGGCGCCAATATTGCGGACGATGGCGTGCCCGGGGATGTGGACATGACCGATCAGGATTTTGCTTTGGTTTGTGACAACTGCAGCCAGTCACCTACGTTCTCGCTAGTGGTGGATACCACGACGCACACGATTTGCACGCAAGTCACCAATTCTGTGGATCATGTGGTGAACGTGGGATCGATCCTCGGATTTGCCAGCAACGTTACCCTGAGTGTTACCGGTCAACCGCCAGCGTCGACCACCAATTTCTCCGGCAACCCGGTGACACCGCCCGGCAGCAGCACGCTGACGATCGGCAATCTTGGTAGCGCAGCGTTTGGCACCTATCCGATCACGCTGACCGGCACGGCGGGTTCGGAAAGCAAGAATCGTGCACTGGACCTCATCGTGCACACGGCAAATCCAACCAGCGCAACCTTGACCGCGCCCGCTGATGCCGCCACCAATGTAGTGGCACGACCAACTTTTACCTGGGATGCTGGTGTTCAAGCCGCCGACTACACCATTGAAGTCGACGACAGTGCCGACTTCAGTTCATTGGTCTATTCCGGTAGCAGTACCAGCAATTCACATACCCCCACCAGTGATCTGCCGACCAACACTGTGTTGTTTTGGCGGGTGCGCGCGAACAATTCGTGTGGCAGTTTGAACTCACCTGTGAGGTCATTCACAACGGTGGCGCTGCCCGGAGACTGTTCGCTTGGCACCACGCCCACCGTCAGCTATGTGACCGGCTTTGAATCGGGTCCATCCGGGTGGACGCTTGGTGCGGGCAGCAGCGGTGCTAGCAACTGGGCGATCACCACAGCACGCACTCATGCTGGCAGCAACGCGTTCCTGGCGCAGGATCTCGCTGCCCTCAGCGATCAACGCCTGGTGTCGCCAGTGATTGCGCTGCCAAACGGACAAACCGCTTTGACGCTGTCGTACTTCAGCCATCAGATCCTCGAATCACGGACTGGCGGTTGCTTCGACGGCGGGTTGCTGGAGGTATCCACTGACGGCGGCACGACTTGGACGCAGATTGGTTCACCCAGTCTGCTTACCGATCCCTACGACGGCCTGGTGTCCACGGATTTCTCAAGTCCGATCGCGAATCTCCAAGCTTGGTGCGAAAATCCGCCCCCGGCCAATGCGCCGGTGTGGACCAAGTCAGTTGTCGATATCGATTCGTTTGCTGGGCAGAGCGTGCAGTTCCGCTTCCGTGTGGGTACAGATACGTCGGTTGGGAGTGCGCCGCACGGCTTTTATCTTGACGATGTGCAAGTTCAAGGCTGCACCACACCGAACCCCTTCAATATCTTCAATAATGGGTTCGAATAATTGGTAGCGACAGCGGCAAAAAAAGCGCGGCCTTTGGGCCGCGTTTTTTTCCGGTAGGGACTGGAGACGCGTATCGCTAAGCGACGCGTAGAAGTAGCCGCAACTCAAGCTATTGAGCTGGCCCGAACCAGATCACCAGCACCAATAACGCGACGACCCAGAGGGCCATGCTGCCAGTGGGCCAGGTGCGTGCCAGCCAGCCGCGGGAACGGTGTGGGTCGAGCACCCAGTCCAGGGCGCGTGCGCCGTAGCTTTGCCAGAAGGCGTCGAAGCGTTGTTTGATCCAATCCCAGCCCGATTCGACCTGTGCCGCGATTGCGGGAATTAGCCGTCGATAGCACCAGTCAAAGTCCAGGCTGATGGTGAGCGTGCGTTGCATCCACGGCAACATGACGAAGAAGGCGAGTCCGGCAAACAGCAACAGTTGCAGTTGACTCAACACGTGCGCTGCGGTGTATGGCAAATAGTCCACCGGATAAGGCAGCAGGCCATAGAGCAACCCCGGAAAAACCCCCAGACCGATGCAGGCTGCGGCCAGCAGCAGCATCGCTGCCTGCATGTTCCAAGGCGGATCGGCGGGTCGCAGCCCGGAGTCTTTTTGGAAAAACACGAACCATGGAAACTTGATGCCGGCATGCAGAAACACCCCCGCCGAGGCTGCCGTCAACAGAGTCCAGACCAGCGCCAGGTGTTGATTGGCGGCGCTCTGGCTGATCATCGATTTGGCAATAAAGCCCGAAGTCAGCGGAAACGCCGAGATCGCCAAGGCGCCGACGATGCCGCAGATGGCGGTCACCGGCATGCTCTGGAACAGGCCACCCAGGTCCGTACACTGGCGCTTGCCGGTCTGAAAAATCACCGCGCCGGCACTCATGAACAGCAGGCCTTTGTAGAGAATGTGGGCGAACGCATGCGCGGCGGCGCCGTCGATGGCGAGTTCGGTACCGATGCCGACGCCCACCAGCATGAAACCGACTTGATTGACGATCGAATAGGCGAGGATGCGGCGGATGTCGTTTTCCAGCAACGCATAGAGAATGCCGTAGAAAATCATCGCGATGCCGATCGGAATCAACACCCCGGCGCCGGGGAACAACAGGATCAGCGCCAGCACCGCCGCTTTGGTGGTGAAGGCCGACAAGAACACGCTGCCACTCGGGCTCGCTTCCGGGTAGGCATCGGCGATCCAGGCCGACAGTGGCGGCGCGGCGGCGTTGATCAACACCCCGGTCAGCAGTAGCCACGCGGCGACCGAATCGAGTGCGATGGCGCGGATGTCGACCGAGCCGGTTTGCCCCATGATGCCGACGATGCCAAGCATCATCACGACGCCGCCGAACAGGTGCAGCACGCCATAGCGAACCGCTGCCTGGCGTGCGGCCGGGTGGTTGCCAGCGGCAACGACCAAGGTGGAGAACAGCGCCATCAATTCCCAGAACACGAACAGGCTGATCAAGTCGCCAGCAAAACAGACAGCGACCGCCGAGGCGGCATACGCATAGGCCGCCGACAACTCGAAGCGACTGGCCTGGCGCAGCGCAAACAGGCCGCCAGCGAAAGCCATCAAGGCGAACACGGTGGCAAACAACCGGCGCAAACGGTCGGCTTCAATCAGTTCGATGGGATGGCCGAGAAATTGCGTTTGCAGCGACACGCCATCGCCCAGATTCCAGACCGCCCACAAGGTCAACAGCGGTGCCAGCAGCAAGATCAGCGGGCGGATGGCAGGACGCACCAAGGCGATCAACAGCGCACCGGTAAACAGGACCAGCGCCGGTGGCAGGCAAAGTGGTGGCAACGCGAGGTCAATCATCGTGGCGGTAGAACTTCTGCGGCCGCTTGACGAAGTAGCCGAGTACCTTGGCCACCAGCACCATCAGCACGCAACTGAGAAAGCCGAAACCGGCGTTAAAGCCAAACCAGCCATCGACGCCGAACTCGGCGTGCAGATCGACCCAGAGCTGCGCCAGCACGGTGATGGCGAGCACGGACGCGCCGAGCCAGCACAGCAGCCGCAGCGTGCCGGGTCTGAGCAGCCAATGGCGTTGGTCGGGATCGGCGTTCATGGCAGTACCAGGACGATGGATTTTTCCAGTTCGATGACCGGCGCATGGAATACAAACAGCAACAAACTGGCGCCAGCTGTGATCAGCAAGGCCAGCCGCATCGGCCAGGGCGCTTCGCCGTGGTCGCGACTGGGTGGGATGCTTTCGGGATTAAAGAAGGCCCGCTTCAGGATTGGCAAAAAATACAGCGCATTGAGCGCCGTGGAGGCGGCGATCACCGCCATCACGAAATAGTCGTCCTGCGAGTAGGCACCGGCGACGATCAGCCACTTGGAAATAAATCCGCCGGTGGGCGGCACGCCGATCATGGTCAGCGCACCGATAGCGAACGCCGCCATCGTCCACGGCATGCGACGGCCGATGCCGTCAAGTTGCGAGACCTGGGTCTTGTTGGCCGCTACATAAATGGCACCGGCCGCAAAAAACAGCGTGATCTTGCCAAAACCATGCGCCAGCATATGCAGCGCCGCACCGATTTGCGCCATGGGTGACAGCGATAAAGTCGCCAGCACGATGTACGACAATTGGCTGATCGTCGAATAGGCCAGCAATCGCTTCAGATTGTCTTGGCGCAGGGCAACGAGCGACGCGGCAATGACGGTGAAACCGGCGAGATAGACCAACAGTCGCTCGGCGGGAATCGTTGCCAGGTAGCCAGTGCCGAAGATGTAAATCACCACCTTGGTGAGGGTGAACACGCCGGCCTTGACCACGGCCACTGCGTGCAACAACGCCGACACCGGCGTCGGTGCGACCATCGCTGCGGGCAGCCAGCGATGCATCGGCATCACCGCCGCCTTGCCGACGCCGAGCACAAACAAGGCCAGCAGCAGCGCCGCGTATTGTGGGTCCAGGTGTCCGGACAAAATGCCGCCGGGAACAAAATCCAGGGTGCCGCTGACTTGCAACGTCCACAGGATCGCCGGCAGAAACAGACCGATCGAACTCAGCAACAAAATGCCCAGATAGCGCCGTCCTCCTGCCATCGCCTGCGGGTTACCGACGTGGGTGACCAGCGGATAAGTGGACAGTGTCAGCAGTTCATAGAACACGAACAAGGTCAACAAATTGCCGGCAAAGGCCAGCCCAACGGTGGCAAACAAGGCGATGGCGAACAGCAGGTAAAAGCGGGTCTGATGTTCTTCGTGTTTGGCCCGCAAATAGCCGATGGAATACACCGAAGTGACCAGCCACAGGCCGCTGGCGAGCAGTGCAAACAGCAAGCCGAGTGGCTCGACCTTCAACAAAAGCGGCAGGCCCGGGAACAAAGGCCAGAGTTCAAGCGTCAGTTCGCGCCCGGCAACGAAGCCGAGCAATACCTGGACGACCGCGGTGAACAGCGCAGCGGCGCTGACCAGCGTGATCGCCTCGCGGGTGTTGGCGTGGCGATGCGCCGCCAGCACGCCGAGTGCGCCGAGCAGCGGGATCGCCAGCGTCAGCAGTAGCCAAGTCGATGCGGCGGTCACGGACCCAGCCCCATCAGTACCCGGGCCGCCGATTCGGCGGCGCCGATGGTGAGCCGCGTATCGATGCCAAAGTACAAATTGGCGATCACCAACGCCCACATCGGCAGCAGTAGCGCCAGCGGCGCTTCTTCGCGGACGCCGTCCTCATTCGGCTGAAAATAGGCGATCTCAACGATCCGCCAGATATAGACCAAAGCCAGCAGAGAGCCGCCGAGAATTATCCCGACCACCGGCCACCAGCCCAGTTGCAGTGCGCCCAGAATCAGATACCACTTGCTGACGAAACCGACCGTCAGTGGCATGCCGATCAGGCTCAATCCAGCGACTACAAACGCCGCCATCGTCCACGGCATGCGGCGGCCGAGGCCGCGCATGCTGGCGACATCGCTATTGCCGATCCGGTAGGCAATAGCGCCCATCGCCAGAAACAACGCGCCTTTCATCAAAGCGTGATTGAACAGGTGCAGCAAGGTTGCCGTCAGTCCAGTCACCGAAGCCATCGCCACACCGAGAATCATGTAGGCAAGCTGGGCGACGCTCGAATACGCCAGCATGCGTTTGACGTTGGTTTGATTGATCGCGACCAATGACGCCGAGATCACCCCAAGCACCGCCAACACCAAAAAGATTTGGTTGAGGTGCAACACGCCAAAAGAAAACTGCACGCCGACAATGCCGAAAACAAACCGCAGCAGCACATACACCATGACCTTGGTCGCGGTCGCCGCGAGCACCGCAGTCACCGCTGACGGTGCATAGGTATAGGCGTTGGGCAACCACAGGTGCAGAGGAAACAGGGCGAGCTTCAGGCTTAGCCCGACCACCACAAACGCGACCGCGGTATGCGCGGTGCGGGTGGCGGCGACTTCGGGTAGACGCAC
>PEUI01000187.1:2526-19649 GCA_002785585.1 Lysobacterales bacterium CG02_land_8_20_14_3_00_62_12 | reverse complement strand
CATGTTGAGGGTGCCGGTGAGCGCGTACAGCAGCCCGATGCCAATCAAATAAAAAGTAGCGCCGAGCGTGCCCATGATCAGATAGCGGAAAGCGGCGGTGAGCGCGCGCCGATCCCGGCCCATGGCAATCAGCGCATAGCTCGATAGCGATGCAATCTCCAGAAACACAAACACATTGAACGCATCGCCGGTCGCACAGATACCCATCAGCCCCGCGAACAACAGCAAAACTACCGCATAGAACAGACCGAGGCGGTCGTGATCGAGCTCGCGTTCGACACTCAAGGCGGCAAACGGAAGCACCACCGCCATGATGCTGGTGACCAGCAACTGCACCAGGGCATTGACCGCATCGAGTCGGTATTCGATTCCCCAGGGCGCCGGCCAGCCGCCGATGGCATAGACAATGACCCCGGCCTGCTGGACTTGCATGAATAGGACAACGGCGATCCACAGCGCCAGCCAACTGACCCCGGTTGCCAGCAACCAGGGCGCGCGACCGGGTGGCAGCAGGCTGCATATCGGTGCCGCCAACAACGGGATGACCACCAGTAGGATCGGCAGATGTTGCAGCATCAGAAATCGTTGTCCATGCGGTGCAGATCGGTTTCTTCGATGCTGCCGTAGGCTTCCTTGATGCGCACCACCAGCGCCAGGCCGACGGCGGTGGTGGCCACACCCACCACAATCGCGGTGAGGATCAACACATGCGGCAGGGGGTTGGAATAGCGTTCAACGCCCGCAGTCAGGATCGGTACCTGAGCGTCAGCGACAAACCCCATCGAAATATAGAGAAAAAACACCGAGGTCTGAAACAAGCTGATACCGACCAATTTTTTGACCAGATTGCCGCGCGAAATCATCACATACAGGCCGGTCATCATCAACGCGATGACGATCCAGTAGTTGTACAAGCCGGACCAGTTCATGGTGTCGTCACCGTTGGCAAGGGCCGAAGCGGGCGCCGATTGGAGCGACTGACCCACGCGAGCTGGTTCATGCTGGATTGCCGCGGGCGTTGAAGGCATAGGCCAGCAGGATCATCGCCGACGCCACCGTCAGGCCGACGCCCGCTTCCACCAAAAAAATGCCGAGATGCTGACCCGCCACCGGATCGGCGGCGAGGACGTTGTAGTCAAGGTAGGCGCCACCGGCAAATAGCGCAGCCACGCCGACCCCGCCATAAATCAACAATCCCAACGCCGCAGTGAACTTCAACACCGCCGCCGGAACGATCCGACTGGTGCTGGCCAAACCGAAAACCAGCAGGTGCAGGAGGATCGCGGCGGCAAAAATAACCCCCGCCTGAAAGCCGCCACCGGGACTGAAGTCGCCATGGAATTGCACGTAAAACGCAAACAACACGATCAGCGGAATCAGCGCTTTGCTGACCACGCGCAGGATTAGGTGATCGTTCACGGTTGCTCCCCCCGGTGGGCGCGGCGGCGTAGATTGGGTTGGCGGTCTCGGCTGCGGTTTGCGACCACCGATCAGCAGCAGCACGGCGAGCAGCGCGGTGAACACCACGGCGGTCTCGCCCAGAGTGTCGTAGCCACGATACGAAGCGAGCACCGAAGTCACCACGTTGGGGATGCCGATCTCGGTGGCGGATTGTTGCAAATAGCGATCCGCCACATGGTGATGAACGGGATTGCTGGCAACGCCGAACGCCGGCAAGTCGAGCGTGCCGTAAATCAGCGTGGCGGCGGTGACCAGCACGATACCGAGCGCCAGCCATTGCGGTCGCGGTTGCGGCCGTTCAAAGCGACCGACCATGCGCAGCGTCGACAAAATCAGCACCGTAGAAACACCGGCCCCAACGGCGGCTTCGGTGAAGGCGACATCGGCGGCATCGAGCAGTAGCAACAGGCCGGCGGAGAACAAGCTGTACAAGCCCAACAGCATGGTGGCGGCGAGCAAATCGCGACCGCGCGCAATGGCCAGCGCGGTCACCCACAAAAAACCGAGCAGCACAATGTCGATCAGGGGTTCGATGGCGGCATCCCGGCAGTGTTGGTGGTGGCCAAGGGCGGCGGGGCGCCGGCGCCCCAGGGAAGCAAGCCCGAAGCCAGTGCCGACTTGGCCAGCGCGTGGCAGGCGGTTGGGCTGGTGAATAACAGAAACAAGAAGATCAATCCCAATTTGACGCTGGCCAGGGTTGCGCCGAAGTGAATAGCCAGTCCGCTGAGAAACAACCCCGCACAGAGTGTGTCGGTGATGCCAGCGGCGTGGGCGCGGGTGTAGAAATCGGGCAGCCGATGCAGGCCGATGGCACCGATCACGCCGAGTGCGGCGCCGGCCAGCAACAAGGCTCCACTTAGCATGTCGATGGCGATCATCAGCGGCTTTCCTGGCCACCGAAGCCGGTGTCCTCGTAGTAGCGCAGCACCGCGATGACACCGAGAAAATTGATCAGGGCATACAGCAGCGCAATGTCCAGGTAATCGGCACGCCCGGATAACGTGGCCATCCAGGCGATCAGCAACACCGTTTTGGTGCCTACCATGTTCACCGCCAACACGCGGTCGAACAAAGCCGGCCCGATCAGCGCGCGCGCCAGCGCCAAAGCCAAGCTGAGCAACACCGCGATGCCGGCGGCTGCGAACACGATCATCGGACGGCTTCCAGGTCTGGCGGCACGATCCGGTCCAGATCGCCAGCGATGACCCCGGCGGCGGATCGATCGGTGAGCGCATGGACCAGCAGTTCGTCACCGTGGATAGCGACGGTGATGGTGCCCGGCGTCAGCGTAATGGCGTTGCCCAAAACTGCCATGCCCAGTGGCGACGTAGATCGGCTGCGCACGCGCACCCATTGCGGCTGGATCGGTGGCTTTGGCGTCAACACAATGGCCACGACCTGGGCATTGGCCAACACGATCTCGCGCAACAGTTGCCAGCCAAAGCCCAGCAGCCGCCAGCTCAAATGCAGCGGATGACTTGCTTGATCGATGCGGTCCATGCGCCGCGCCAGCGACACGGTGGCGGCAACCGAACACGCCCCGAGCGCCAGCAACAAAGCATCGGCATAGCCGGAAAGCAGCCACCAAAGGATGGCCAGCGTCAGCGTCAATGGGAATCTGAACTTCATCGCAGAAAACAATGGAATGGCGCTCGCCTCGGGCCGACAGTCTGCCCGGCGGGTACCGGCAATGCAAGTCAAAACCGCCACCCGCTCGGTCGCTCACAATGGCGCTCTGAGTTGGCGGCAGCGCCACGCCGCAAAAGTAACCTGGGCCGCCGCGCCGCTGCATTGTCGGCGCCAGCAGCCTTCGGCTACAATTCCCGCTTTGTGGTCGGTCGCCTGTCGAATCGGTGGCGACTCGAAATCATTGCTGGTTGAACCTTCTGGAGTTTCTTTTATGGCTGAGCATGAGGTCAATCACGGGCGGAGGCGGTTTCTTACCGCTACCACGGCCGTGGTCGGTGGCGTCGGTGGGGTGTTTGCCGCCGTGCCGTTTTTGAGATCCTGGCAGCCGAGCGCCAGAGCCAAGTCGGCCGGCGCGCCGGTGGTGCAGAACTTCGGCAAGCTTGAGCCCGGACAACGATTGATCGTGATGTGGCGGTCGCAGCCGGTCTGGATCATTCGACGCACGCCGGAGTTGCTTGCTGGCATGGGGACATTGAACGATCAGTTGCTGGATCCGGATTCCACCGGCAATCCTGGCCAACAACCGGCGTATGCGACGAATCCGACCCGATCGATCAAACCGGAAATCGCCGTGATCGTCGGCATTTGCACGCACCTGGGTTGTTCACCGACGTACTACCCGGAAATGCAGCCGCAGGAATTCGATGGTCACTGGCAGGGCGGTTTTTTCTGCCCATGCCACGGGTCCAAGTTCGATCTCGCTGGACGCGTTTTCAAGGGCGTGCCCGCGCCCAGCAATTTGCGCGTGCCGCCGTATCGTTTCCTTGACGACAACACCATCGAAATTGGTGTTGACCCCAGCGCAAAGGCAGCCTGAGCCATGGCCAATCCCGTGATGAATGTGATTAGCGCCGGTTACGACTGGGTCAACCAACGTGCGCCCGGCGCCACCGCTTGGTGGAACCGCCACGTCGGCCAGTACTACGCCCCGAAGAACTTCAATTTTTGGTACTACTTTGGTTCACTGGCGATGGTGGTGTTCGCCAACCAGATCCTGACCGGCATCTGGCTGACCATGCACTACAAGCCGGATGCCAAGCTGGCTTTCGATTCCGTCGAGTACATCATGCGCGATGTCGATTGGGGTTGGCTGATCCGCTATCTGCACTCGACCGGTGCCTCGCTGTTTTTTCTGGTGATCTATCTGCACATGTTCCGTGGGCTGATGTATGGCTCTTATCGCAAGCCGCGCGAACTGATCTGGGTGATCGGCGTGGTGATCTTTCTGGCGACCATGGCCGAGGCGTTCATGGGGTATGTGCTGCCCTGGGGCCAGATGTCGTACTGGGGTGCGCAGGTAATTTCCTCGATCTACGGCACGATTCCGTTTGTCGGACCGGACTTGCTCGAGTTCATTCGTGGTGACTACGTGATCGCCGATCCGGCCCTGAATCGCTTCTTTGCGTTGCATGTCATCGCCGTGCCGCTGGTGTTGGCGGGGTTGATCTACCTGCACCTGATGGCGCTGCACGAGACCGGGTCGAACAATCCCGACGGCATTGAAATCAAGAAAAAGAAAGACGCCAATGGCAAGCCGCTCGACGGCATTACTTTCCATCCGTACTACACCGTCAAGGACTTGTTCGGCACCGCTTTCTTTTTGCTGATTGCCTCCTTCATCGTCTTCTACGCCCCGACCTTCGGCGGCTGGTTTCTGGAACCAGACAATTTTCTGGTGGCCGATCCGATGGTGACGCCCTTGCTGATCAAGCCGGTCTGGTACTTCACGCCTTACTACGCGATGTTGCGCGCGGTGCCGGCGGTGTTTGGATCGCAATTCCCTGGCGTCCTGGTGATGGGTGGCGGCGTGCTGATTTTCTTTCTGCTGCCGTGGCTGGATCGCAGCCCGGTGCGCTCGATCCGCTATCGCAGCATGCTCTCCAAAGTGATGTTGGCGTTGTGGGTGTTGTGCTTCTTTTGGTTGGGTTACTGCGGCACCCGCCACGCGACGCCGCTGCTGACGCTGTCCGCGCAGGTTTGCACGGTGTTCTATTTTGCTTTTTTCCTGCTCATGCCGTGGTGGTCGCGTCTTGGCGCGACCAAGCCCGAGCCCGAGCGCGTGAACTTCGATCACTAGAGCCTGCCATGACCTATCTTCCGATTTCCCAGACCGTCAAGTCGTTGCTGGCTGCGCTGGCGTTTGCCTTGCTCTCGTCCGTGGCCTTGGCCAATGAAGGCGGAGAACTGATCGCGCCCTCCGGCGCCAATGTCGACGATCAACAGTCCCTGCAGCGCGGCGCCAAGTATTTTGTGAACTACTGCATGTCTTGCCACAACTTGAAGTACATGCGTTATTCCAGGCTCGCCGCCGATCTCGACTTGAGCGAGCAGCAAGTCATGGACGCGCTCAATCCAGGTGGCAACAAGTTTGGCGAGACGATGACGGTGGCGATGGCACCCGCCGATGCCGCGCTCTGGTTCGGCAAGGCACCGCCGGATTTGTCGCTGACCACGCGCTATCGTGAGGGCGGCGCGGATTGGGTATACAGCTATCTGAAATCGTTTTATGTCGATCCCAAACGACCGTCTGGCTGGAACAATCTGGTGTTTCCCTCGGCCAGCATGCCGCACGTTTTGTGGGAGCTGCAAGGCACCCAAGCCGCCGTCTACGACACCGTGTCGGCCAAGAATGCCGAAGGCGAGTTGCTGCAAACCCAAAAGTTTTCGCATTTTGAACTGATCAAGCCCGGCAAGCTGGACGCCAAGGCCTACGACCAAGTGGCGCGCGATATCGCCACCTTCCTGGAATACGTCGGCGAACCGGCGGTGTTTCAACGCAAGGATGTCGGCTGGAAGGTGATTCTGTTTTTGGCGTTCTTCACCTTCATTACCTGGTTGCTGAAAAAAGAATACTGGAGCGATGTTCACTGATCAGAAGACAGACGACAGAAGACCGAAGACAGGCGACAGGCGACAGGCGACAGCGTTAGGGCATTCGGTCAAACTTTCACGAACCAATTTGCTGTGGGCTGCAAGACTGTTTGTTTCCCGGCGATAGGGTTAGTCTTGTCACTGACCGTGGTTTGATCCGCTCCGGTCGACCAGTAATTTCGGACCGGCGTGCCTGCGAGGGCTGGTCCGGCGCCATCACCAGGAACCCGGGAGGGGTCGGTGACCAAGGTTCAAGGAGGCTTCAACCGTGAGCATTTCCAGTAACGCAAGTTGGGGGGCAACCAAGCGCAAAGTGCCAGCAGACGCGTTGCGTGCCCGTACCGTTCTGACACTGTTCTCCGACAAAGACCATATCGATAGCCACCGCATCCGCTTGGTGCTGGCCGCCAAGGCAGTGAGTTATGAGTTGATCGTCGCCGATCTGACCCGGCCACCGGAAGATTTGCTCGATCTCAATCCCTACCACTCGTTGCCGACGCTGGTCGATCGCGACCTGTCGTTGTATGACGTGGATGTGATCGCCGAATATCTGGACGAACGGTATCCGCATCCACCACTGTTGCCGATTGACCCGCTCGGTCGGGCCCGCATCCGACTTGGTGTCAAACGCATCGAGCGTGATTTGCTGAGCAAGATCGAGCCGATCCAGAAAGGTAACAAGGCGGTCGCGGAAGCTGCCCGCAAAGCGCTGCGCGAGGGGCTGATCTCCAACCTGCCGGTGTTCAAGGCATCGAAGTTTTTTCTCAATCCGGAGATGACCCTGGCCGACATTGCGATGGCGCCGTTGGTCTGGCGACTGACCGCGCTCAATCTGGTGTTGCCGCGCGAGGCGCGCGAAATCATCGACTACGGCGAGCGCATTTTTCGGAATCCGGCGTTCGCCAAGAGTTTGACCGAGGCGGAACGCTCGATGCGCGCCTTGCCCTGACCATCCCACTTCGCCGAGACCGCTTCGAACCATGGCTAGCGACCGCACCCCGATGACCAGCAATCGCCCGTATTTGTTGCGGGCGGTTTATGAGTGGATTGGCGACAATCAGCTGACGCCTTATCTTCTGGTGGATGCGCGCCAGCCCGGCGTGCGTGTGCCCACGCATGCCGTCAAGGATGGGCAGATCGTGCTCAACATCGCCATGCGTGCGGTCTCGGATCTGGAACTGGCCAACGATGCCGTGCGTTTTCATGCACGCTTCAACGGCGCCAGTCAGTTAGTCGTGGTGCCGATGGCGGCGGTGCTCGCGGTGTACGCGCAAGAGAACGGCCAGGGCATGATGTTCCCGCCGGAATCGGCGGTAACGGCGCCAGTGCCCGACGCCGCAGGCGCCGACGCGGCGAGCCCGGATGTTGTCGCAGCGCCGCCCGCGCCACCGCGAAAAGGTCCGACGCTGCGGGTCGTCAAGTGACCGCGAGCTGGCTCCGGCCACGCCTTCGCTATCGTCCCCTTGGTCATCCGCGCCGGCACTAAAACGCCGGCGCCTAACTTGCGGTAACCGACATGCTGCGTATCGTCTTGGTGAGTCTGCTGGCCATCGCCGCCGGGGTGATGGGTTTTTTGCTCGCCCGCGGAATGCCGTCCACCGTACCGGCCAAGGCCACGGCCATGGTCGCGGCGCCGCCGCAGGTGATCGGTCGTGCTGCGCCCGCACTGGTGCTGCGTGATTTGAATGGCCATGGCATCGATTTGTCCGCGCTCGCCGGGCGCTCGGTGGTGTTGAATTTCTGGGCCAGCTGGTGCGGGCCCTGTATCGAAGAAATGCCCTTGCTCAATGCCATCCACCGTGATGCCGGGGCGGGCCCATTCGTGATCGGCGTTGCGCTGGATGAAGAATCCGCCGTGCGCCGCTTCCTGGCGTTGCACCCGGTGCGTTACCCGATCGGCATCGGTGTCAATGGCGTACCGGATACCTCGGTGGCATTTGGCAATGATCGCGATGTGTTGCCCTATTCGGTGTTGATCGATGCCGGCGGCGTGATCCGTAAAACCCGCTTTGGCTCCTTCACTGCCAGCGACCTGCAAGACTGGATTCAACCTTGACCCTTGCCGTAGCGGTGGCACGGCAACGCGCAGGTTAGCCAATCCATCGATGCCGACGCCGTCGCCATTTGCGCCGAGCATCACCCGGGTTTGGTCGTTTGCCGCCCGCTTTTGACCCGATTTGGCCCGCCATAATGTCGCCATGAACCTACTCGCCATTGACACCGCCACCGAGGCCTGCTCGGTAGCACTGAGCAGCCACGGCCAAGTGCTCGAGCACTATCAACTCGCGCCCAGGCGCCACGCCGAGTTGGTATTGCCGATGATCGATGCCGTGCTCGCCGAGGCTGGTCTGCACAAGCAGCAAATCGATGCCATCGCCGTCGGCAAGGGGCCGGGTGCCTTCACTGGCGTTCGTCTGGCGATCTCGGTGGCCCAGGGCATTGCGCTCGGACTGGATCTGCCGGTGCTGGGAATCTCTTCGCTGGCGGCGTTGGCACAGGACCTGGCTGGTGTGGCCGACGACGCCATGGTGCTGGCCTGCATGGATGCCCGCATGGGTGAGGTTTATGCCGGCGTCTATCGCCGTGGCGCGGATGGATTGATGGCGCTGGTCGGCAGCGAGTCGGTCGGGCCGGTGTCCGCGCTCGGCCTGCCCGATTCCGCGCGCTGGGTGGTGGTGGGTTCGGGTTGGGGCAGCTACGCCGCCGCACTGACCGCACTGATCGGCGCGCCGGCCCTCGCCGATGCCGAGCGCTATCCGCGTGCCGCGATGATCGCGCGGCTCGCCGTGCCTGGATTCCAGCGCGGCGAAGGTCTGGCACCGGAGCTGGTTCTGCCCAGCTATCTGCGCGACAAAGTGGCGCTCACCAGCGCCGAACGCATCGTCGCCTGAACGCGATACCGGTTGATCGCGCTGATTACCTGGTTGGGTTGTGTGCGGCCTCACCCGGATGCCAGCGGTCTGCCACGGAGTGGCTGGGCAAGTATTCGGGTATGTATTCGCACGTATGTTGTGGTCCGGTGGAAGTCGGTAATTTGCAGTCACCGGCAATCCGGCCCGAGCAGAATCAGGTGGTAGGAAACCACCAACACCCTCCCGGTCGGTAGCCTTCAACAGGAGCGTGTCATGCCTAGAATCCTACTGGTTGACGACGAGCGTAACGTGCTCAATAGTCTGCGCCGAACCATCCATGCGATGGCGGCGAATACCTTCGAAGGCGAGACCATCGTCGAGACCTTCGACAAACCGGAATTGGCGCTGCTGCGCGCCGCCGAATGCGAGTTCGATCTGGTGATCTCGGATTGGCGGATGCCCGGAATGAGCGGTCTCGCCTTCCTCAACGAACTGGTCCAGATCCAACCGAATATCGCCCGGCTGGTGTTGAGCGGCTATGTCGATTTCTTGAGCGAACTCAAAGCGATCAGCCGCATCAAGATTTTTCACTTCATCAGCAAGCCGTGGAACGATACCGAGCTAAGACTGCTGATGCGCCAAGCGCTGGAACACCGCCAGTTGCTGAACTTGAATCAGCGGCCGTCGGAACTCGCCCTGCGCCGCGAAAGCCGTTTGACCGAGCTCGAACTTCAGCGCATCGAACGGGAACAACCGCCGAAGCCTTGGCTGCGGCGGCAGACCGCAGATCCGCTGGAGCTTTGTGGATGAAGTCGCTTCCAACGTTAGCCTGCGAACTTAAAGGAGTGGCGCTGGCCGCCACTCCCGGAGGTTAGTCAACGGCCGTTGATCGGCATCACGCCGCGATTGCGGGCGGTGGCGATGTCGATGATCTGGTATTCCGGTTGGCGGAGATCGCCAAAATTGCCTTGGCCGCGTTGGTAGGCAGCAAAACCACGGGCGATGGCGGTGGCAAAACTCTGAAAACTCTCGGCATCGTCAAGGGCGCCATCGGCATTGGCTTGCGCGTTGTCGAGGCGGGTGGTCTCCAGGTAGACGCGGTCACCACCGGGTGCCAACTCGAACGCCAGCAACATGTGTCCGGGCATCAACACCAGCGCCGGATTCAGATCCAGTTTGCGCAGCACCGATGCCAGCAGCACACTGCCGTCCACGCAGTTGGCTTGATTGTTCATCCAGGATTCGTCGAGAAATCGCACGTGTTGCGCGTACACCTCGGTCAGCGCATTGCCGGTACGGGTGATCGAGGAATAGTGGATACCGTGCTTTTGCAAGACAAACCAAATGGCATAGACCTGTTTGAGAACGGCCTGCGGGTCTTTGCGTTGATAGCCGTCGAAGCGTTTGACGATACCGGTGGCCAGCGCCTCGTTGATGATGCGGGTAACGCGCGGGTGGTCTTCATCGACATAGGCGGCAAACATCCAGGAAAGATCGGTCGGCGACTTCTTGCTGGCGATGAAATAGGGCGCGTCATTCACCGAACGGATACGAACCCGGACCTGTTTCACCTCGGCCGGTTGATCGTCCACCGCCAGACTGAAACGCAGCGTTTCCGGTGCGCCATGGCGGGAACTGCGCAACTTGTCGAAGTCCCAGGCCAGGGTCGGATAAATCTGATAGCGCTGGCCGCGCTGCGGCAACACCGCTTCGATCCGGGAATCACGCAGCCAACCCGGCATATCGATGTGCAGCACGACCCGTTGTTGATCGCGGCTGGCGACCATGCGGGCGCCGATCAGGCCATTGCTGTCACCGATCACCGACGCACTCGCGCGCCGTTCCGGCAAATTGGCGGTCGCCAGAATCAAGGCCGGAAAAATTTGACCGCGCGGGCTGATCAGCGCCGCCCAATCGGCGGCCGCACAGAGCGGACTCAGCAAACAGAAGGCGGCGAACACTGAAAAGGTCTTGGTAAGCACAGGCAACTCTTGGACAAGCGGGTCGCCGCATTCTGACTTCGAACGGCGCGGTTGTGTGTAGGTCGGGTTTCAACCCGACCACCAGTCGGATTTTAGCCCGCTCCGGGATTGCCTATCGGCGCATCCGCCCGGCATAATGCGCGGACCGTCGATGTCAGCGCATCGCAGGGCAACGCGCAGCAACCTGCGGGTGTAGTTCAATGGTAGAACTGTAGCTTCCCAAGCTACTAGCGTGGGTTCGATTCCCATCACCCGCTCCATCGCCCATCCAAATCAATCACTGTACGCGGGGCCAGAGTATGTCGGTCGTTGGAGCCGCGGCGGGGCGTACCATTCTGGGTTGGCGCGAGTGGCTGGCCTTGCCGGATCTGGGGATCTTGCGAATCAAAGCCAAACTGGATACCGGTGCCCGCTCGTCGGCGCTGCATGTCGATGTGATCGAAGAGTTTGCCCGTGCCGATGGCGACTGGCTGCGCTTTCAAATCGAACCGCTGCGGCGGCTGCCGCGATCCTCGCCACGGCGCTGGATCCAGGCGCGTCTGCATGATCGCCGTGAAGTGCGCGATTCCGCTGGGGTGGTGAGTTTGCGACCGTTTATTCTTACCTCGGTGCTGATTGGTGAGCGCTGCTTGCCGATTGAAATCAATCTGACCAGCCGCCGTGGCATGCTGTTTCCCATGCTGCTCGGCCGCACCGCGATGGCCGGCTGCATCGTGGTCGATCCAGCGCGGTCGTTTGTGCTCGGCGACCGACGCCCCAAACCTGCAAGGAAAATGCCGTGAAAATTGCCATCCTGTCGCGGAACAGCAAACTCTATTCCACCCAACGCCTGCGCGAGGCCGCCCGCGAGCGCGGGCATAGCGTGCGCGTGCTCGACCCACTGCGTTGTTATCTGCGCATCGAGGCCAATGGATTTCAGTTGCACTACAAGGGCCGCGACCTGACCCGGTTCGACGCCCTCATCCCGCGCATTGGCGTCTCCATCACCCGTTACGGCTGTGCTGTGGTGCGCCAGTTCGAAATGATGCGCGTGTTCACCCCCAACCCGGCCGATGCCATCGTGCGGGCGCGCGACAAGTTGCACTGCTTGCAACTGCTTGCCGAGCAGGGAATTGGCCTGCCGGTGACGGTTTTTGGCGACAATCCGGACGATACTTCCGACTTGTTGGCGATGCTTGGCAAGCCACCGCATGTGATCAAATTGGTCGAAGGCAGCCAGGGTCAGGGCGTGGTGCTGGCCGAGAAACTGTCCAGCGCGCAGAGCGTAATCGAGGCGTTTCGCGGTTTGTATGCCAACTTTCTGGTGCAGGAGTTCATCGGCGAGGCCAAAGGCGGTGACATGCGCTGCTTTGTGGTCGGCGGCAAAGTGGTGGCCGCGATGCGACGACAGGCGCGTCGGGGTGATTTTCGCTCCAACCTGCACCGCGGGGGCAGCGCGGAAGCCGTCACCCTGAGTACCGCCGAAGTCGATGTCGCGGTGCGCGCTGCAGCGGTCATGGGCCTGGGCATCGCCGGCGTGGATTTGCTGCGTTCACGGCGTGGCCCGCTGGTGCTGGAAGTGAACTCATCGCCGGGACTGGAGGGTATCGAGAAAATCACCGGGGTCGATGTGGCCGGGGAAATCATCAAACACCTGGAACGCCGACAACGCCAACACCAGGCCCGAATCCAGCGCAAGCCATAGCGCCGGGGCGCGGGCGATTGGCGTTGTTTTGGGTCGGGTTGCCACCCGACCTGGCGGGCTGGCGCCGCGCGCTAACTACTTGGGAACTGTATACAGAGCGTCTACACTCGGCACAGCGTTTGGAGGCAATTCGATGAAATCCAGTTATCAGCAATTGGCCAACGGTATTCCGGCACAGTCCGCGCCCATGCGGGGCAGCATGTTCGCTGGTTCCAAAGGCCTACCCGATTGGCTCAACGGCTTGCCGCTGGCCAATGGCTTGGCGGCGGCGCGACTGTTGTTGCCAGCTTTGCAGGATATGAACGCGGTCAAGCTCGACGGTGCGCAGCGACTGGCCGGACTCGAACTCTTGCGTGCGGCGATCTCGCAGATGGTGGCGCAGGCGGATCGGCAAGTGGTCGGGTCGTCGTTTCCGCTGCCGCAGGCGCGCCAGCAGTTGGGTTTGCAGTCGCGTGAGTTTCATCAGTCGCTGGCGCTCGGTTATCGCATTGCGGCGGTGGAGCTGTGCGCCCCGGAAGGCAAAATCCCGTTCCTGCGTGGCAAGCCGGTGGCGACGGCATTGCAGCGCGCCATTGCCCACCACGGCGAACAACTGCTGCGCGGTTATCTGCTGTATACCGAGCCGCAACCCGCGGTCTGGCAGCGGCTGCACGATCTGTACCGGTTTGCCCAAAGCGTCGGCGTGCATGACAAAGCGATCGAAGATCCGTTGCTCGCCAAGGTCGCTTCGACGGTCGCCGAGAGCTACGCCCACATCATGTTGTTGGCGTTGAGCAATCCGTTCCGGCTGTCGCAGAAAGAGATGTTCGATGCGTTCGGGTTGACCCGGGTCTGGGCACCGCATTGCCGCATCGAAAAAGGCCATGGCGCCAGCGATGTCGGCTTGTCGATGGACGAAGACCGCGGCCCCGGCTATGTGCCCGAAGAGCGTGATTTCACCAGCGCACCCGCGTTCAGTTTTGAAACCGCCGACGTGCTGCGATCGATTGAACGCGATCTCGCCTTGACCGCGAGTTTGCAAGGTCCGATCAGTTTTCGGCGCAAAGGCGGCGCCGCAGTAACGGTGACGCCGGAGTTTGTACGGCGACTCACCGCCACCTGGAAACCGGCGGCGGATCGCAATCATGCGCGGCTACCGGCTGGGCACTATCTGGATACTTTGGTCGGCCTGCATGCGATTCACTACTACTTGGCCAACAGCACCGATTTCGAGCAATTCGTGCGCGATTTGCGCGGCCCCGGCATCAGCATGACCGAACGCGACAAGAGCGCGTCGTGGGTCAATGCCGGCGGCGAATCGGTTCGGCCAGTGGCGCTGCGGTCGAAAGTGCTCGATCAGGGACTGGGTGGTTATCGCCTGGAATGGGGTGTCGAGAGCGGTGCCAAGGCGCGCATCGGCGAACTGATCGGCTTGGCTGCCGTCGGTGGCGACGACGACGACGAGCGCGAGTGGATGATTGGTTCGATCCGCTGGCTGCGCTTTACCGGCGACGGCCGGGTCCAGGCCGGCATCGAGTTGTTGGCCCGCGAAGCCGCCGCTGCGGCCGTGCGTGCGGCCGATACCGGCGGTCACTTCCGCGCTCCGGTGCGGGCGATCGAATTGCAGCCAATGCATGATGCCAACCACAACCAACTCAGCATTCTGACGCCGAGCGTGGTGGATCGCGGTCTGCTGCGGATCGAGCTGTCACGGGCAGCGGACCCATGGGCGGATTCGCGTGAGGCGCTGGTGCACGTGATGAACGAAATCGACGTGGTCGAGAACACCGGTGCTTATGTGCGTCTGGTACCGCGGATAGCGAACGCAGCGGATCAGGAAGCGGCTGCGGCATGACCGGGATTGCTGGATTGTCGCCGATCCTGCGCCGGGTCGCGGTGCCGGTGCGGGTGGGCGCGCTGCAACTGGGCGGCGACGCGCCAGTCGTGGTGCAGTCGATGACCAACACCGATACCGCCGATGTCGATGCCACCGTCAGACAGGTGGCGGCGCTGTGGCGGGCCGGTTCGGAATTGGTGCGGATCACCGTCAACAATGCCGAGTCTGCCGCGGCTGTGCCGCGGATCGCCGACAAGCTGGCGATGATGAACGTGGCGGCGCCGCTGATCGGCGATTTTCACTACAACGGCCATCAACTGCTGGAGCGTGAACCCGCCTGCGCGCGCGCGCTGGCCAAGTACCGAATCAACCCGGGCAACGTCGGCTTTGGGCACAAACGCGATACCCAGTTTTCGTCGATTATCGAGTTTGCCATGCAGTGCGCCAAACCGGTGCGCATCGGCGTCAACTGGGGCAGCCTCGATCAAACTTTGCTGGCGACGATGATGGACGAAAATCATGCACGCGCCGAACCCTGGGATGTGGCCACGGTGATGCGCGAGGCGTTGATCCGCTCGGCGCTGGAATCGGCAGCGCGGGCCGAGGCGCTTGGGTTGGGCCGCGACCGCATCGTGCTGTCGTGCAAAGTCAGCGGCGTGCAGGATTTGATCGCCGTCTACCGGGCCTTGGCCGCGCGCTCGAATTACGCGCTACACCTTGGTCTGACCGAAGCCGGCATCGGCAGCAAGGGCATCGTCGCCTCGACCGCAGCGCTCTCGGTGTTGCTGCAAGAAGGCATCGGCGACACCATCCGCATTTCGCTGACGCCGGAACCGGGCGGATCGCGCACGGCCGAAGTCGTCGTCGCCCAGGAACTGCTGCAAACCATGGGTCTGCGCGCGTTCACGCCGTTGGTCACCGCCTGCCCCGGTTGCGGTCGCACCACCAGCAGTTTTTTTCAGGAGTTGGCGCAGTCGGTGCAAAATCATGTGCGAGCGCGCATGCCCGAGTGGCGACTCAAGCACACCGGCGTCGAGAACTTGACGCTGGCGGTGATGGGCTGCGTGGTCAACGGACCCGGCGAAAGCAAGTTCGCCAATATCGGCATTTCCCTGCCTGGCACCGGCGAAGCGCCAGTGGCACCGGTGTTCGTCGATGGCAAGAAAACCGTCACCTTGCGCGGTGACCACATCGCCCAAGAGTTTCTCGAGCTGATCGAGAACTACGTGGTGTCCCACTACCACCAGCGAGGCTAGCGTCATGACCCCAGCAACGCCGACAGTAACGCCGCATCGCCGTGGCCACGGCGCGCCGGTCGAAGCCGCCGTGGTCATCGTGGTCGATGATGAAGCCGCCATGCGCTCGGCTCTGCAGCGTTTGTTTTTCGCCGCTGGCATGGCCGTCGAGAGCTACGCTTGCGGCGCCGACTTGCTGAGCCAGGCGCGATTGGATCGTCCCGGTTGTCTGTTGCTGGATGTAAAAATGCCCGGCATGGATGGCCTGGAAGTGCAGGCGGCGCTTCAGCAACGCGCGGTCGATTTGCCGACCATTTTTCTGACCGGGGCGGCCGATGTGCCGGTGGCGGTGGCGGCGATGCGCGCAGGCGCGGTGGATTTCATCGAAAAACCATTCGACAACGAAGACCTGCTGGCGCGGGTACGCCAAGCCATCCAGCGGCAACAGCAGCAGCGGCTCTCGACCGAAGAAAGCCACGAGTTGGCGCGACGCCTGGCCACGCTCTCGCCGCGCGAACACGAAGTGCTGGAGCAAATCGTGGCGGGCAAAACCAGCAAGGAAATCGCCCGCATTCTCGGCGGCAGTCATCGCACGATCGAAATCCACCGCACCCACCTGATGGAAAAAATGGCGGCGCAAACCTTGGCCGATCTGGTGCGCATGCGCTTGCAAGGTGGACCGCCGCCGGGGTAACTCAGGCGCGCGCCACTCGTTGGCATAGGTTGGGGTGAGCGTAGCGATGCCCAACCAAGCCAGAGGCGGAGCGCGGTTTGGGTGGTTCGCGTTGTGGTGGAGATTGTTGGGGTTCACATACGCTCACCACCAACCTATGCCATATGCCATGCGCGAAGGGGCGTACGTATTTGCACGGATAGCGCAGGTAACGGCGCGTTCCTAAAGTGAAGTCACTGGAGTTGCCGACTGCTGACCAGGGGGGAAGCCCCGCTGATCGAAGCCCAATCCCAGACCTCTGGCTCACTTCTAGGAATCTGCCATGAACGTCAAACTCAGGATCTATCAAGATCGTCGCAGCGACAAAGCCGCCTGTCTGCCGGTGATTGGATTCAAGCGCGACGGAGTTGACCATTGCCAAACCCAGGCGGCGCGGCTGAACTTTGGTCTTGCTGCCAATCGCACGGTCGCCGCCAACCATCTGGTGGGTGCAAAATCCGCGCCCACCGCCGATGCCCGCCCGCTGTTGGGTAGTGCGGCCGTCACCACCGACCCGGGACTGCATCCCGGCAAGTGCCACAACAGCGATCTGCTGGCGCCCCGGCTGCCACGCTCCCGGCTGAATCGGCTGGGGCTGTGGGCATTGGCGTCGCTGGCAGTGGCGCTGTCTGGTTGCGCCAGCTTCACCGTGCCACTGTCCGACAATGCCCTGCGCACCGAAGACGAAAATTGCGCGAAGTCATCGCTGTGCCGCTTGCTGATCGAAGATCGCCCGCCAGCCCTGGTTCGCGCCAGCAACGACGCGCGTTTTTGCGAAACCAATGCGCGCATCGCCGAGAGCATCCTCAATCGCGAAGGCA
>PEUI01000187.1:0-2517 GCA_002785585.1 Lysobacterales bacterium CG02_land_8_20_14_3_00_62_12 | reverse complement strand
GCCGCTACCAGGTGCGCCTGCCAACCAACCGCAAAGGCGATTTCAAAACCGCCGAGGCGCAAACCCAACTGCTGCACACCTTTGTCGGCGCCAACCTGCATGGCAAGTGGTACGCCGTCGACAACGGGGCGCTGCCATTTTGTGATCGTATCTGCCGATTGTCGGAAGCCTTGCACGGCGTCGAGTTGATCCAAGTCGGTACGCCCACGATCCAGGTCGATTTGCCCGTCGTCAGCAGTCGCTAAACCAGCAGTCGCCCAATCCACCCAGGCGTGGACTGGCGGCAACCCAAGTCGATGCCGCCCGATCACGATGCCTAAAGCGAGGACGCCATGTCAATGCTCAGTGTTGTAGATCCATTTTTGTCTGACTCGGTTGGCGCATCCCGCGGCTGTGCCGCGCCCCTGCCGACGCTGGCCGGCAGCCTGCTGCGATCCGCCCCACGATTGGCTGGCAGTGGGCCCCAGTTGCTGGCACCATCCGCTTTACCGGTGGAGGTCACTATGAAATTGGTCGCAACATCGGATCGCAGCGGCAAGGTACCGAGCGCCGCCGAAAGTCTGCCGCTCAAGGCGCTGGATTCCCTGGTCGATGCCATTTGGGTGTTGGACCCCAGCGGCAGCGTGGTCTACCGCAACGCCGCCGCGTTATTGCTGGAACCGATGACCTGGATGCACGCCGGGCTGACCGGCAGTTTGCAGCAGATGGTCTTCAGCCCGCAAAATCTGCAACACCTGCGCGCGCATGGCTCGTTGCAAGCCGAGTATCAGTTGGGGAGTCTGACCACCGACCCCGATCAGTGGCGCAATCTCGGCATGGAAATGCAGTTGCTGACTACGGTTGCGGGGACGGCGTTGGGCATGGCGTTCCACGCCCGCGATGTCAGTTTGGAGTGGGGCCGCGAGCAGCAATTGCAGGATCGGCATATCGAACTGGAACAGGCCTACCAACAACTGAAGCAGGCGCAGGCGCAATTGTTGCAGTCCGAAAAAATGGCCTCGATCGGCCAGCTCGCCGCCGGTGTCGCGCACGAGATCAACAACCCGATTGGCTATGTCCATTCCAATCTGGGCACCTTGCAAACCTACACCAAAGGCCTGCTGTCCCTGCTCGATGCGCACGAACACCTGTGCCAGGCGTTGCCAGAAGAATGGCGGCCAATGTTGGCGCCGATCCGCGAGGCCAAGGCCCGCATCGACTTTGGATTTATGCGATCGGATCTGCCGCAGTTGCTGGAAGAATCCCGCGAAGGCATCGAGCGCGTCAAAAAGATCGTGATGGATTTGCGCGATTTTTCGCACGCCGGCGAACTGGAATCCGACGATTGGGTGGTGGCCGACCTGCATCGCGGCCTGGACAGCACGCTCAACATCGTCTGGAACGAACTCAAGTACAAGACCGAAGTACACAAGCATTACGGCGAAATTCCGTCAGTCGAGTGCATGCCCTCACAGCTCAATCAGGTGTTCCTCAATCTGCTGGTCAACGCCGGCCAGGCGATCGAGAAAAAGGGCGAGATCAACATCACCACCGCGCTCGTCAAGGACGAGGTTTGCATCAGTATCAGCGACTCCGGCATGGGTATACCGGCGCCACAGTTGGGGCAGATCTTCGACCCGTTTTTCACCACCAAACCGGTCGGCAAGGGCACCGGGCTTGGCTTGGCGCTGTCTTACAGCATTGTGCAAAAGCACCAAGGTCGCATCGAGGTGGAGAGCAGCGTCGGCGTCGGCACGACCTTTCACATCTACCTGCCGGTGCAGCGGCCGACCGCGCCTGAGTGAATGCGCATGAACACGACCACTTCCAGTCGCAATGCTGCCGCCGTGGTGCTGGCGGATACCGCAAACCCGTCGAAGGTGGCGGCGCCGCGCTTGTTGTTGGTGGATGACGAAGCCAACATCCTGAGCAGTCTGCGCCGGGCCATCCATGCCATGCCGAGCGTGTTGTTTGGTGGCCAGATGATCATCGAGAGTTTCGACGAGCCCGAGCTGGCGCTGGAACGCGCCAAGGTCTGTGCATTCGATCTGGTGATCACCGACTACCGTATGCCGAATCTTGACGGCGTCGCGTTTTTGCAGCAGTTGATCAAAATACAACCACAGATCGCGCGGATGATCTTGAGCGGCTATGCCGATTTGCAGGCGCTGGTAGCGGCGATCAATCGGGTTCAGATCAGCCGCTTTGTCAGCAAGCCTTGGGACGATTTTGAACTGGGATCGGCCGTGGCGGAGGCCCTGCAACATCGCAAATTGTTGCTGGAAAACCAGCGTCTGGCCGACCTGGTGCGCTGCCAGCAGGGGCTGCTATCGGCCCACGAGTTGGAGCGTCAGCGCCTGGAAGCGATGTACCCCGGCATCACCCAAGTCAAACGCCATGCCGATGGCGCGATCGATCTGGAAGACGATGATGCGCCCGACAACGCGCTGTAGGGCATAGGTTGGGCTTAAGGCGTTGTAAATCATTAAAGGTGCCATCTTGCTGGTCTTTTGCCCCGTCTGCTTCGTTGCGCAAAGG
>PEUI01000016.1 GCA_002785585.1 Lysobacterales bacterium CG02_land_8_20_14_3_00_62_12 | reverse complement strand
GGCCGGACACGCTTCAGCGCGCCAGCGCTTCGCGTTGTTTGGCCAACAACTGGGCGACACCGGCGTCGGCCAATTGCAGTAGCCGGTCGAGTTCATCCTTGCGAAAGGCATGGCCCTCGGCGGTGCCCTGCAATTCGATGAAACCACCGCCGTCGTTCATCACCACGTTCATGTCGGTGTCGCAGGCCGAGTCTTCGGCGTAGTCCAGATCGAGCACCGGCAGGCCGTTGTAAATACCCACCGATACCGCCGCCACCTGGCCGTGGATCGGATCGCGTTTGAGCACGCCGCGCTTCTGCAAATGCCGGATGGCATCGACCAGCGCGACGTAGGCGCCGGTGATCGCGGCGGTGCGGGTGCCACCGTCGGCCTGCAGTACATCGCAATCGAGGGTGATGCTGCGCTCGCCGAGGGCGGCGCGATCCACTACTGCACGCAGCGCGCGTCCGATCAGCCGCTGAATCTCCAACGTGCGACCGCCTTGTTTGCCGGCGGCGGCTTCGCGCTGCGAACGACTGTTGGTGGCGCGCGGCAGCATGCCGTATTCGGCGGTTACCCAGCCCTCGGATTTGCCGCGCAGAAAGCCGGGGACGCGTTCCTCCACGCTCGCCGTGCACAACACTTTGGTATCGCCGAAACCCACCAGTACCGAACCTTCGGCGTGACGGGTGTAGTGGCGTTCGATGCTGATCGGACGGAGTTGGTCGGCGGCGCGGCCGCTGGGTCGGACAGGTGGGTTCATGGCCATCGCTAGCTGTTTCTGGGCCGGAGAGCGTACCATTGCCGACCTTTTGGCTGGATGGCACTTCAATGATATCGAGCATGACTGCCTACGCCAGCGCCGAAGGCCCATCGCCGCGTGGCCGCCTGGTCTGGGAATTGCGTGCGGTCAATCATCGCTATCTGGAACTGGGCTTTCGGCTGCCCGATGAGTTTCGCGCACTCGAGAGCAAACTGCGCGAACGCATCGAGCGCCGCGTCGCCCGCGGCAAAGTGGAGGTCAGTCTGCGCTATCGCGGCACCCCGCAGCCGGGCGAGCTGACGCTCAACGCGCCGCTGTTGCAAACCCTGCGGCAACTCGAACACGAGATCGCCATGGCGCTACCGGGTGCCCTGCCGGCCAGTCGCTTTGAAGTCCTGTCGTATCCGGGTCTGGTGGTCGAAGCCGAACTCGATCAGAGCGGCTTGCTGACCGGCGCTTTGACGCTGTTTGATGCCGCGCTGGACGACTTTATTGCCACCCGTGGCCGCGAGGGCGAACGCTTGCGGGTGGTGCTGGACGAGCGCCTGAAGTCACTGGCTGGCATCGTCCGGCAAGTGCGCCAGTGGTTGCCGGAGATTCGTGCCGGTTTACGTGCACGACTGGAACTGAAACTCGCCGAATTGAAAGCCGCGGGCGATCCCGGACGCCTCGAACAGGAGCTGGTGTTGTACCTGCACAAGCTCGATGTCGATGAGGAATTGCAGCGGCTGGATTCACACATCGCCGAAGCCGAGCTGCGCCTCAAATCGGCCGAGCCGATCGGCCGGCGGCTGGATTTTCTGATGCAGGAGTTCAATCGCGAAGCCAATACGCTGGGCGCCAAATCGATGGACGCACGGACTACCCAAGCGGCGGTCGAATTGAAGGTGCTGATCGAACAGTTGCGCGAGCAGGTGCAAAACATCGAATAGGGGTAGCGGGCAATGGCGGGCAGTCTTTACATCGTGGCGGCACCCTCGGGCGCTGGCAAATCGACTCTGGTCAACGCGCTGTTGCAGCGCGAGCACGGGATTCGGCTGTCGGTTTCCTACACCACCCGCACGCCACGCCCGGGCGAGGTCGATGGCCAGCACTACCACTTTGTCAGCCACGATGCCTTTATGGACATGGCCGAGCGTGGGCAGTTTTTCGAATACGCCATCGTCCACGGTGATCTGAAAGGCACGGCGCGCAGCGCGGTCGAGTCCGAACTGGCCAGTGGCGTTGATGTCTTGTTGGAAATCGACTACCAAGGCGCGCGCCTGGTGCGCCATCTGATGCCCGAGGCGATCAGCATTTTTATTCTGCCGCCATCGCGGCTGGAACTGGAACGCCGATTGCGCTCGCGAGCGCAGGACTCCGAGGACGTGATTCAACGCCGATTGGCCGGGTCGCGCACCGAGATCGCCCACGTCCACGAATTTGACTACATCATCGTCAATGACGATTTCGAGCGGGCCCTGGCCGACATGGTCACCATCGTGCAGGCCTCGCGGCTGCGCCAGCGGGTGCAGACCGAACGGCTCAAAGCGCTGTTATCCGGATTGATTGCGTAATTCCGCGGACGCCGCAAGCGCAGGGCTGTAATGACGCTCGGCCCGGCGCTGCGCCGACTGGCTCGCTCATCAAACCAAGCGGCTAGTTGGCGCGGCCAAACGCAATTTGCGCGTTCCAGCCCGGCTCTGCTACCCTTGCAGACCGGCAATTTGCTGATTTTTCT
>PEUI01000235.1 GCA_002785585.1 Lysobacterales bacterium CG02_land_8_20_14_3_00_62_12 | reverse complement strand
CTTCTACAAGTTCTTGTGGGATCACCGACGCAGGGTCAGGTGCTCGCGCTGCTGGGGCTGGGCGCGCTGCCATCTGCTAACATCAGCGACTTTTCTGGCAGGCTGATTCATGATCGAGACCAATCCCATTGCCGCCCGTATTGTGGACTTGCGCGAGCGCGTGAGTTCGCTCCGGGGGTATCTTTGACTTTGATGTCAAGAACGAGCGCCTGGAAGAAGTAGGCCGCGAGCTGGAGTCGCCCGAGGTTTGGCAAAATCCGGCGCGGGCGCAGGAGCTGGGCAAGGAGCGCGCGGCGCTGGAGAAGGTGGTCGACGGCATCAAGACTTTGACCGCCAGCTTGGCGGATGCCGCCGAGATGCTGGAACTGGCGATCACCGAGCAGGACGATGCCACCGCGATGGCGGTGCGTGACGAGGTCGAGCAGCAGGCGGCGCGGGTCGATGCACTTGAGTTCCGGCGGATGTTTTCCGGCAAGTTGGATAGCGCCAATGCGTTCGTCGATATCCAGGCCGGCGCCGGTGGCACCGAGGCGCAGGATTGGGCGGAGATGTTGTTGCGCATGTACTTGCGCTGGGCTGAAACGCGCGGTTGGAAGACCGAATTGATGGAAGCCTCGGCTGGCGAAGTGGCGGGTATCAAGAGCGCCACTTTTCGCGTGGAAGGCGACTATGCCTACGGCTGGCTGAAGACCGAGATCGGCGTCCACCGACTGGTGCGGAAATCGCCGTTCGATTCCGACAATCGGCGCCACACCTCGTTTACCTCGGTGTTTGTGTCGCCGGAGATCGATGACGAGATCGACATCGTAATCAATCCGGCCGATCTGAAAACCGACGTTTATCGCGCCTCCGGTGCCGGCGGCCAGCACGTCAACAAGACCGAGTCGGCGGTGCGCATCACCCATTTGCCGACCGGCACCGTGGCGGCCTGCCAGAACGAGCGTTCGCAGCATTCCAATCGGGATACGGCGATGAAGATGTTGAAAGCCAAGTTGTACGAACTGGAAGTGCAAAAGCGCAACGTCGAGAAGAACGCGCTGGAAGCAACCAAGGCCGATGTCGGTTGGGGCAGCCAGATTCGTTCGTATGTGTTGGATCAAAGCCGCATCAAGGATTTGCGTACCGGCGTCGAGCGCACCGACACGCAAAAAGTTTTGGACGGCGATCTCGACGAGTTTGTCGAAGCCAGCCTGAAGGCCGGGCTGGTTGCTGGCGCGCGTCGGCTGGATTGATCGACGCCGCGCCGGTATTTTTTTGTCAGCATGGCCATCGCAACGTCGATTGCCGCGCGCACCCTTACGATTCGAGGATTGCCACATGAACGATGCCAACGCCCACGAACCGGTTGTGGTCGACGAGAATCGGCTGATCGCCGAGCGTCGGCAAAAACTCCATGCGCTGCGCGAGCGTGGCATCGCCTTCCCCAATGATTTTCGGCCGGATGCGTTTGCCGGTGATCTGCAAGCCGAGTTCGGCGATCCGGATCGCTGGCCGGCCGAAGCCGTGGCGGGCGCCGCGCGCCGGGTGCAGGTGGCCGGCCGATTGATCGCCAAGCGGGTGATGGGCAAGGCCAGTTTTGCGCAGATCCGCGATCAAACCGGTGCCGTGCAATTGTTTCTGCAAGCCAGCGTATTGGCGGCCGTGTACGAAGACTTCAAGGGTTGGGATGTCGGCGACATCATTGCCGCTACCGGCACCTTGATGCGCACCAAGACCGGCGAGCTGTCGGTACGGGTCGAGCAACTGCGGCTGCTCACCAAGTGTTTGCGGCCGCTGCCGGACAAGTGGCACGGCCTCGCCGATGTCGAGCAACGCTATCGCCAGCGCTATGTGGATTTGATCGTGACCGAAGAATCGCGCGCCGTGTTTCGGCTGCGTTCGGCGGTGATTTCGCGGCTGCGCCGGTGCCTGGACGAGCGCCGTTTTCTGGAAGTGGAAACGCCGATGATGCACCCGATTCCCGGCGGCGCGACGGCGCGGCCATTTGTCACCCACCACAACGCGCTGGATATGGACATGTATCTGCGGGTGGCGCCCGAGCTGTATCTGAAGCGGCTTACCGTCGGCGGCTTTGACCGGGTCTACGAGATCAATCGCAATTTCCGCAACGAGGGCGTCAGCACCCGGCACAATCCGGAGTTCACCATGCTCGAGTTGTATCAGGCCTACGCCAGTTACCACGAGGTGATGGACCTGACCGAGGCGCTGATCCAGGATGCCGCGCGGGTGGTTTGCGGCAAGTCGGTTTTCGTCTGGGAAGGCCGCGAGATCGACTTGTCGCAACCGTTCCGGCGCTGGCCGCTGGACCAGGCCGTGCGCCACTACAACCCGGCGATCAGCGCTGCCGATTGCCGCGATGTAGCGGCTTTGCGCGGCCACTGCACGCAGCTATCGATCCACTTCAAGGCGGATTACGGCTGGGGCCGTTTGCTGCTGGAGATCTTCGAAAAGACGGTCGAACCGGAACTCGTGCAGCCCACTTTCATCACCGCTTATCCGACCGAAGTTTCACCGCTGGCGCGCGCCAACGATGCCGATCGGGAAGTAACCGATCGCTTCGAGCTGTTTATCAATGGCAAGGAAATCGCCAACGGTTTCTCCGAGTTGAACGACCCCGAAGACCAGGCCGCGCGCTTCCTGGCGCAAGTGGCGCAGAAAGACGCCGGCGACAACGAGGCGATGCATTTCGACGCCGACTATATTCGGGCGCTGGAATACGCGATGCCGCCGACCGGCGGCCTGGGTGTGGGCATCGACCGCTTGGTGATGTTGCTGGCGGGCGTGCCTTCGATCCGCGATGTGCTGTTGTTTCCGTACATGCGTCCCGAGGTGGTTTGAGCGGTTGATCGGTGGATGCGCGGTACTTATCCACCCTACAATCCGCTATCGCTTCGTCCTCGACTCCCGATGAATCTCCGCGCCATTCTGCATGTCGATATGGATGCGTTTTACGCATCGGTCGAGCAGCACGATTTTCCGCAGTGGCGCGGATTGCCGCTGATCGTCGGCGGATTGGGTAGCCGTGGCGTGGTCGCCACCTGCAGCTATGAAGCGCGCCGCTTTGGTGTGCATTCGGCGCTGCCGATGGCGGCGGCGCGACGGCTGTGCCCGCAGGCGATTTTGGTCAAGCCCAGGATGGCGCGCTACGCCGAGGTATCGCGCGCGGTGTTTGCGCTGTTCAACGACGCCACGCCGCTGGTCGAGGGCTTGAGTTTGGATGAGGCGTTTCTCGATGTGACCGCCAGCCAGCGCCTGCTGGGCACACCACTCGCGATCGCCGCCAAGATCAAACAACGGGTGCGCGAAGTGACCGGACTGGCCTGCTCGGTCGGGGTATCGCACAACAAGTGGTTGGCCAAACTGGCGACCGAACTCGGCAAGCCCGATGGCCTGTTCGAGATCACCGAGGCCAATCGGCAGACCGTGCTCGACCCGTTGTCGGTGGGCAGGCTGTGGACGGTCGGCAAAGTCACAGCGCAGAAACTCGAAGCCGCCGGTTATCGGCGCATCGTTGACCTGCGCCTGGCCTCGGCCAGCGCGCTGGCGCGGGTGGTCGGCAATCAACACCGCTTGCTTCAGGATCTCGCCAACGGCGTCGATGCGCGGCCGGTGATCGCCGATCGCGAAGAAAAATCCATGGGCGCCGAAACCACCTTCAGTGCCGACTTGCGGGCGTTGTCCGAGGTGCGCGCCTGGCTGCTGAAACTGTGCGAAAAGGTTTCCGAACGGGCGCGCCGACACGGCATCAGCGGCCGCGTGTTGACGATCAAGTTGCGCTCGCCGCCGTTTGTGACCGAGACCCGACAGTGCCGTTGGGACGAACCCGCCAACGCCACCCAACAGTTGTACGCGACCGCCGATCGTCTGCTGCAGGTCTGGTGGCAAGGCCGCGCCGATCCGGCCTTGCGCTTGCTCGGGGTGTCGCTCGCTTACCTATCGGCGGCGCCAGCGCCAGCGTCCTGGTTCGGCGACGCCCTGGGTCAGGACCAAGACCGCATCGCCGATGCGCTCAACCGCCGTTTTGGCGCCGGCACGCTCAAACGCGCGCGATCGCTGTCAGCGCGGGAAGACTGATCCAGCTCGAAACAAGACGCGGCGCTACTTGCCGCTCGGCGGGTGCACCATCGACGATGGCTGCACCCAAAGATCGAATTGCGCATGGCTGACCAGGCCCGATGCCAGCGCGGCGGCGCGCAGGCTGCTGCCATCGCTGGCGGCGCGCTTGGCGATGGCGGCGGCGTGGTCATAGCCGATGTGCGGGGTCAATGCGGTAACCAGCATCAGCGAGTGTTCGAGCAGTTGCTGGATGCGCTCGCGGTTGGCTTCGATGCCGCGCACGCAGTGTTGATCGAAACTGCGCATGCCATCGCCGAGCAGGCGCAGGCTTTGCAGGAAATTGTGCGCGATCAGCGGTTTGTAGACGTTCAATTCAAAGTTGCCGGAAGCCGCACCGATGCCGATGGCGACATCGTTGCCGAGCACTTGGCAGCAGAGCATGGTCAGCGCCTCGCATTGGGTCGGATTGACTTTGCCGGGCATGATCGAACTGCCGGGCTCATTTTCCGGAAGCCGAATTTCACCCAGCCCCGAGCGCGGTCCGGAAGCCATCCAGCGGAGGTCGTTGGCGATTTTCATCAGCGCTGTCGCCAGCGTCTTCAGGGCACCATGGGTCGAGACGATGGCGTCGTGCGCCGCCAACGCCGCGAACTTGTTGGCCGCGCTTTGCAGCGGCAGCGCGTAGCGGCGGCCAAGTTCGGCCGCCGCCCGCAGCGCAAACTCGGGGTGGGTGTTCAACCCGGTGCCGACCGCCGTGCCGCCCAGCGCCAGCTCGCACAGGGCCGGCAAGCTGGCGTGCAGCGACAGCTCGGCGTGCCAGAGTTGCGCCGCGTAGCCGGAGAACTCCTGGCCCAGCGTCAACGGCGTGGCGTCCTGCAAATGGGTGCGACCGATCTTGATGACATCGCCAAAGTCGAGCGCCTTTTGCTCCAGGGTTTGCCGCAGTTGCAGCAACGCCGGCAGCAAGGATCCGTTGAGCAGTCCGAGCCCGGCCAGATGCATGGCGGTCGGAAACACGTCGTTGGAGGATTGCCCCAAGTTCACCGCATCGTTTGGATGCACGCGACGGGCTGGGCCACGCTCACCACCGAGCCATTCCGAAGCACGATTGGCCAGCACCTCGTTGACGTTCATATTGGTCTGCGTGCCCGACCCGGTCTGCCACACCGACAGCGGAAACTCGTCGCCGTGTTGCCCCGCCAACACTTCGTCGGCGGCAGCAATGATCGCCGTGGCCTGGTCCGCAGCCAGCAGCCCGAGTTCGCCATTGACGGTGGCGGCGGCGCGTTTGACTTCGACCAGGGCGCGGATCAGCTCCGGCGCCATGCGTTCGCTGGAGATCTGAAAAAAATGCAGCGAACGCTGCGTCTGCGCGCCCCACAAGCGCTCCACCGGAACTTCGATGGCGCCAAACGAATCGTTTTCCAGCCGCGTGTTCATGGTCGTTGCCTCGGGTGGGCCGGCCCCGCCGATGCATCCGGCAAATGCCGATCTGGTGGTCAGGCTAACCAGGCGAAAATGCGGATGCAAGTCGCGCGCGTCGGGCACCGGCGGGCGCCCGCTGCCGCTGCCGCCATGGCGTCGGTCGGCGGTCGCCGCGGCCGCTCGGCTATACTCCGCGCCCCTTTGCCCGCGGTTGCCTCAAGCTCATGTTCGAATCTTTGAGTTCGCGCCTATCCAGCACCATTCAACGCCTGCGCGGTCGTGCCCGGCTGACCGAAGAAAACATCCGCGAGGCCACCCGCGAAGTGCGCATCGCCCTGCTCGAAGCCGATGTCGCGCTGCCGGTGGTGCAAGCCTTGATCGAGCGCATCAAGGTGCGCGCGATCGGCCAGGACGTGCTCAAAAGCCTGGCGCCGGGGCAGGCGCTGGTCAAAGTCGTGCAGCAGGAATTGACCTCGGTGATGGGCACCGCCAATGCCGAACTCAATCTCAATTGCCCGGCGCCCGCCGTCATTCTGCTGGCGGGTTTGCAGGGCGCTGGCAAAACCACCAGCGTCGCCAAACTGGCCAAACATCTGCAGGAACGACGCAAGAAAAAAGTGATGGTGGTTTCGACCGATGTCTACCGACCGGCGGCGATCGAGCAGTTGCGTACCTTGGCCGGCCAGGTCGGTGCCTTGTTTCATCCCAGCGAGCAGGGTGAGGCGCCGGTCAGCATCGCCGAGCGCGCGCTGAAAGCGGCGCGGCTCGCCTACGCCGATGTGCTGATTGTCGATACTGCCGGCCGGCTGGCGGTGGATGCGGCGATGATGGAGGAGATCGTTTCTCTGCATCAGGTGTTGGCGCCGATCGAAACCCTGTTCGTAGTCGATGCGATGACCGGACAGGACGCCGCCAACACCGCCAAAGCGTTCAGCACGGCGCTGCCGCTGACCGGGGTGATCCTGACCAAGACCGATGGCGATGCCCGCGGCGGCGCGGCGCTGTCGGTACGCTACCTGACCGGGCGGCCGATCAAGTTTGTCGGCTCCGGGGAGAAGCCCGACGCGCTCGATCTGTTTCACCCGGATCGCGCCGCGGCACGCATTCTCGACATGGGCGATGTGCTGTCCCTGGTCGAAGCCGTCGAGCAGAAAGTCGATCAGGAAAAGGCCGCCAAGCTCGCCGAAAAAATGATCAAGGGCAAGCGCTTTGATCTGGCCGACATGCGCGAACAATTGCAGCAGATGCAAAACATGGGCGGTTTGAGTGGGCTGATGGACAAGCTCCCCGGCATGGCGCAAGTGCCAGCCCAGATGAAAGACAAGGTCAATAATCGCGATGTCGATCGGATGATCGCGATCATCAACTCGATGACCAAAAAAGAACGCCGCTTCCCGGACTTGCTCAAGGGTTCCCGCAAACTGCGCATCGCCAAGGGCTCCGGCACCGAACCGGCGGATATCAATCGTCTGCTCAAGCAGTACCAGCAGATGGAAAAGATGATGGCCAAACTCGCTGGCGGTGGCATCAAGGGATTGATGCGGCAAATGAAGGGGCTGATGGGTCCGGGCGGCATCGGTCCGGGCGGAATGATGCCGCGTTAGCGCCGCCGCGCTCAGGCAAACAATTTCTCGTACAGGCCGTGGCTGAAACCCAAGGTCACCTTGCCATCGACCAGCAGGATCGGCCGCCGCAGCAAGCTCGGGTTTTCGCGCACCAGCAACACGTATTCGGCGGCGGTGCCGGGATGCTGGCGCTGCGGCAACAAGTTGCGCCAGGTGGTGCCACTGCGATTGACCAACGCTTCCCAACCGAGCTCGGTGCCCCAGGCCTTGAGCTGCTCGCCGGCAATCGGTTGCTGGCGGTAGTCGCTGAAGCGAACTGCGATGCCCGCCGTCGCCAACCACTTGCGGGCTTTTTTGCAGGTATCGCAGTGCTCCAGTCCAAACATCTCGACCGGCGGCTGATCGTTGGCGCGCATGGTGACTCCGGTGGCGGTTTCGGCAAAGTGGCGGGTGGCCGATCTTCGGCGTTATCGGCATCGACAGCAAGCGATCAGCGGCAACTGCTGCCAGCGCCTGCCAAATCCGCCGCGCCATCAGCAGAGTCCCCGCAACAAACTGCTCGGCGGCGTGCGTTGCACACGGCGGGTCGCCAACAAGCCGGTGACGGTCACCAGCAAGGTGCCAAGCCCAGCGGCCAGCGCCGCGAGCCGCCAATCGGGCGACCACGGCAAGTTGAACACACGCTCGGCGATCACCCCGGATAACAGCGTCGCGGCGATCGCCGCCGTCAACCCGGCGAGGCCACCGATGGCAATGAATTCCGCCGCGTGCCCGCAACGCAATTGGCGCGTGCTGGCACCGAGCGCGCGCATTACCGCGCCTTCCAGCAAGCGCTCGTCCTGGGTCGCGCTGACCGCAGCGAGCAACACCAGCAAACCGGCCACCAGGGTGAAATAGAAAACGCCTTCAACCACGATCGCCACTTGATCGGCGGTCGCCCGCACCTGCTTGAGCACGGCATCGACATCGATCACCGTCAGATTGGGAAATTTGGCCAGCAACTGGTTGGCGAGCTGCGGATTGGCGCTGGGCAGCCGCAGCGCGGTGAGGTAGCTCGCGGCGTAGTCGGCCAATGCGCCGGGGGCGGCGACGACAAAAAAGTTGGGCTGAAAACTTTCCCAATCGACCTTGCGCAAACTGCTGATGCGCGCTTCGAACCGCTGCCCGGCAATCGCGAAAGCAACGCGGTCACCCAGCCGCCAACCCAGCGCCGCCGCCAGGCCCTGCTCGACCGAAATCTCATCGCGCGTTGGACCGGTCTCCGGCCACCATTGACCGGCCACGATCTGGTTATCCGCCGGCCGATAACTGGCGCTGCTGCTGAGGTTGAACTCGCGCTCCACCACCCGCTCGGCGCGCTCGCCGTTGGCGGCATAGTCGGCAGCGCTGACGGTTTGTCCGTTCACTTCGAGCAAGCGCGCGCGGACCATCGGATACAACACCGGGGCGCGAACCCCGCCGATCCGCAGAAAATCCCGCACCAGCGGCACTTGCTCGGGCTGCACATTGACGATGAATCGATTCGGCGCATCGGCCGGAATCGCGCGCTGCCAGCGATCCAACAGATCGGTGCGCACCAGCGTCAGCAGCAAGATCACCATCAGCCCCAAGCCGAGCGCGGCGATCTGCGCGGCACTGGCCAAGGCGCGGCGACCGACATTGGCCAGGCCATAGCGCCAAGGTCCGCGCAGGTGCTGGCGCAGCCGCCGCAACGACCACACCAGCAGCGCCGCCATCGCCGCGAGCACCAGCAAGGTGCCGACGATGCCGATCAACAACGCGCTGGCGAGCACGGCGGAACCGGCCTTCCACCAAAGCAGGGCAGCCAATCCGGACAAGCCGGTGAGGCCCAGCAACCACGCACTCGGCTCGACGACCGCCAAGTCGCGGCGCAACACGCGCAGCGCCGACACCCGCCGCAAGGCCAGCACCGGCGGCAACGCAAAGGTGATCAGCACGATTACCCCGACCGCAAAACCGGCCACCACCGGCAGCCAGCCCGGTGGCGGAATCGCCAACCCCAGCAAGCGCGCCAAGCCATGGCCGAACAAACTCTGCAAGACAAACGCCAGCCCGACACCGACCACGCTGGCGATCACACCGAGCCAGCCGAGCTCCGCCAGATAAATCGTCGCGATGTGGCGCTGACTGGCGCCAAGGCAACGCATGACGGCGCAACTATCGAGGTGGCGCGCCGCGTGCCGTCGCGCCGCCATCGCCACAGCGATGGCGGCGAGCACCACGCTGAGCAACGCCGCCAAGCCCAGAAAACGGTCGGCGCGATCGAGCGCCGAGCGAAGCTCCGGGCGGGCATCGTCGATGGTTTCCAGTCGCTGACCGCGCCCGAGATGGCGGCGCGTCGCCTCGGCAAAACGCGCCACCGCGCCGGCCTCGCCGGCCACCACAAAACGATAACTGATGCGGCTGCCTGGCTGGATCAAACCGGTCGCCGGCAGATCCTGCAGATTGACGAACAGCCGCGGCGCGACATTGAAATAGTCCAGCGCGGCATCCGGCTCCTGCGCCACCAAAGCCGCAACGCGCAGCGGCCGATAGCCGATCTTGAGCGCATCGCCGACCCCGAGTCCGAGCGCCTGCGCGCCGGCCCGCGTCAACCACGCCGTGCCCGGTGCTGGGATCGTGCTGGCAGCCACTTCACTGACTTGATCGGCGCCCAGCAGCCGGTAATGCCCGCGCAGCGGATAGCCCTGATCGAGCGCGCGGATCTCGGCCAGTTGCCACTGCTCGCCGTGGCGTAGCATGCTCGGGAACGACCAAACCTCGGTGCTGCGCAGCCCCAGCCGCTGCGCCAGCGCGCGCGGTGCCGCGCCAATGGCGGTATCGGCACGCAGGGCGGCATCACCGCCGAGCAAGCGGTTGGCCTGCAACGCCAACGCCCGCTCGGCACGATCCGTGATGAAGCCGACCGCGGTCACCACCGTCACCGCCAGCAGCAACGCCGCCAGCAACACCCGCACCTCGCCCGCCGCCAAGTCACGGCGCAGCAATCGCCAAGCCATCGCCAGCGTGCGCATCACTCGCTCACCAGTCGACCGGCGCGGAGCAGCAAGGCGCGATCACAGCGCGCCGCCAGTTTTTCATCGTGCGTCACCAACACCAGCGTAGTGCCGTGTTGCTGATTGAGCGCAAACAAGCGATCGATGATCGCCGCGCCGGTTTCGGTATCCAGATTGCCGGTCGGCTCATCGGCAAACAGCAGCGCCGGAGCGGTAACAAAAGCGCGGGCCAGCG
>PEUI01000276.1:2150-4445 GCA_002785585.1 Lysobacterales bacterium CG02_land_8_20_14_3_00_62_12 | reverse complement strand
CAATCTCTACGCCCATGCCTACCAGCGGCCCGGCGCCATCGTGCGGTTGCCGGGCATCATCATGCTGGTGCCGGGCACGGTGGGATTCCGCAGTCTGTTTTACGTGTTCGAGCACGACCTGAACCTGGGCATGGACAAGGCCATCGCCATGATCGTGATACTGGCGGCACTCGGTGCCGGATTGCTGTTTGGCAATCTGCTGGTGCCACCACGACGCAGCATTTAATTATTACGACGCTGGAAAAAAACGAGGCCGACAACGTCGGCCTCGGTCGCCCGCTTGCGGCGACGTGTAGTCAAGCAATCAGCAAGTCTTTTTCTTGCTTGCCCGCTGCCAGCGCGGCGGCAAACCAGCGTGGTTTGAGGCCGCGGCCACTCCACTTTTGCGTGGGATTATCAGGGTTGCAGTATTTCGGTCTGACCTTGTACTTCACCACCTTTTCCTTGCCGCCTTGGCGGCCACCGTAAACCTGCTCGAAACTCAGGCCTTCGCTGGATAGTAGTTTGGCAATGTTGTCACGCACACGCTGAACATTTTCGCTGACCAGCTCATTCTTGCGGCGTTCGGCGCTCTTGATCAGATCGTTCAACTCGGATTTGCTTAGATTTTTCAGATCGATGCTCATGATGGTTCCTGGCTACCCCCGGGTAACGTTGGTGAATGTTGCTGCCTGCGCGTTAGCGGAACCCGAATCAGTCGAGTTTGTCGCCAACCGCAGTGCAGCAACCGATTGGCCGATTCGCTGCTACCGATGCCGGGTAAGCACCGAACGGTTGGCCTATAATCGCTGAATCCCGGATAATTTCAAGCCCCGCAAGTGGATGAAGGTGATTTGTTTACCAGCGCTGGCCTGGCGAATAGCCGGTGGCAATTGCCAAAATCCATGCCAAGCGCCAGCGCCGGAGGTCACCCAAGTGGCCAAGTGGACGTACTTGGTCAGTTGCTGCCAATGGCCAATTCCCGGTGCAGAAACGATCAGCCTTTGGTTTAGTCGGAATCACCACTGCCAAAGCGCGCTCAGCAAAATCGACGGTGGCAATGGACTGATTCTTGCTTGCAAACGCCAACCCAGCGCGCGCGGAAAACGCCAGAACGGCGTCGCTTGGGCTTGCCTTTATCCGCTTTCAGGGCACAATGGCAGTTGCTCGCAGCTGTGGTGCTTGGTTCACTTTGACTTGAGGGGTAGTTGGAATGGGTTTGCTTGACGATCTGGAGGAAGAGGCCAACAAACGCCGCGAGAGCGAGGAAGGCGCGCTCAAGCAGAAGCGCGAGGCATTCAAAGAGCTGACCATACCGGCGATGGAGAACCTGTATGGCTATTTGCAGCGTTTGGCCAAGACGCTGAATTTTCTCAAGAGTGAACGCCGTGCCAGCTATGTCATCCCGGGTTACGGCTCGGTGGTGTGCCGCATCGAATCCGACATGAACGTGCAGGCGCAGATGCCGATGTATTCGCGCGAGATCCGCCTGACCGTAACTGCCATCATTGATGCGTCGGCCTGTCCGGTGATCCAGGTCGAAGGCGCCTCACGGGTCGAGGCAATGATCGAGGTGTTTCGCCGCGCCGGCTTCGATGCCATGCAAAAATCCGAGAAAGACGAGCGTGGCGCTTATGTGAGTGCCCGCTTCCAGGCGGTGGGAAAGATCCAGATGGCGGCGAGCTTCGCTGCCGATATGAACTCCGATCAGTTGCGTATGGAGTTCGTGAACTTCGACGCCCTGGTCGTCCGCAAACAGTTGCTGCCGATCAGCGCCATCAACGACGAAGTGCTCGACTCGATCGGCAAGTACCTCGCGCACCAGCAGAATTACGTGCTGCGGGAGGCCGTTTCCGATGAAAATCGCGAGACTTGGCGCGCCAAGCTGGAGGCGGAAGAAAAGAAGCGCAATTGGGAGCAAAAAATTGCCAGCGTCCAGGCTTCAGAAGAGGAGAAGCTGCGCAAATCGCAAGTCGGTCGTATCACTGGCAAGTTCAGGTCGGTAACCGCCGAAATGGCGCCGAAAAAACCGGCGCCAGTGGCCGTCAGCCCGGCCCCCGCTACCAGCACCGGTTTTCTTGGCAAGTTGAGCGGTCTGTTCGGCAAGAAAAACTAGCGTCGTAGCCCGCATGCAGCGCAGCGCAATGCGGGAAAGCAGCGGGAGCGCAGTGTCGTAGCGGGAAAGCAACCGAACACGGCGATATGGATCCCCGCATTCCACTTCGTTCCATGGGGGCTACACACTAGCTCGACAACGAGGCGGTCACCATGACGTAGGGTGGGTGCAACCCACCGAAGACGACGCGACAGGCTCGG
>PEUI01000276.1:240-2071 GCA_002785585.1 Lysobacterales bacterium CG02_land_8_20_14_3_00_62_12 | reverse complement strand
ACGCTTTGTGCAACGACGCAGGCGGGCGAAAGAACCAGCAAGATGGGTAAGTTATTTCTGCGCGACGCCTAAGTCGGCTCAGGCTAGCCGCTCGAAGACTTGCTGCCGACTGATCGCCTCGCTTTCGCTGGCGCGCCGTGAACGGTATTCGAAAGTGCCGGCAGCGAGGCCGCGCTCGGAGACCACCACGCGGTGCGGAATGCCGATCAATTCGATATCGGCAAACATTTGCCCGAGGCGCAGGCCACGGTCATCGAGCACGGCTTCAATGCCACCGGCGTTGAGATCCGCGTAAAGAGCCTCGGCCGCCGCCGCGACGGCGGCATCGTGCTTCGGATTGATCACGCAAATGGCGACCCGCCACGGCGCGATCGCGTCCGGCCAGATGATGCCAGCGGCGTCGAAGTTCTGCTCGATCGAAGCCGCCACGATGCGCGATACGCCGATGCCGTAGCAGCCCATGTACAAAACGCGTTTTTGCCCGCTTTCATCGAGCACGGTGGCGTCCATGGCGCGGGCGTAGTTCTGGCCCAGTTGAAACACATGGCCGACCTCGATGCCGCGGGCGATGCGAATTTCGCCGTTGCCGTCGGGCGATGGATCGCCAGCGACTACTTTTCGGATATCGGTGATTTCGCTGACGCGGGCGTCGCGATCCCAGTTGGCACCGCAATAGTGGCTGTCATCCTGATTGCCACCACAGACAAAATCGGCGAGCGCCGCCGCTGCCCGATCGACGATCACCGGCACCGAGGCGGGCAGTCCGACCGGTCCGATCGACCCGGGCGCGCAGCCGATGACGCTGGCGATCTCGGCTTCGCTGGCGAGTTCGAACTCGCCTGCCAACAGCGCAAGTTTTTGTGCTTTGACTTCGTTGATCTCGTGATCGCCGCGCACACAGAGGGCGACGAGTCCGTCACGACCACGCAAAATCATGGTTTTTACGCACTGTTCCGCCGCTACTTTGAGAAACCCCGCGACCTCGTCGATGGATTTTTGATGCGGGGTGGCGACCCGGGTCAGCGTGGCGCTGGCGGCGGCGCGGGCCTGCGCTGGGGCGACGGCTTCGGCCAGTTCGATATTGGCGGCATAGTCCGAGCCAGTCGAAAATGCGATGGCGTCTTCTCCGGAATCCGCCAGTACATGAAACTCATGCGAAGCATTGCCGCCGATGGCACCGGTATCGGCTTGCACGGCGCGGAAGCGTAACCCCAGGCGATTGAAGATGCGCGTGTAAGCGCTGTACATGTTGCTGTATTCGGCGGCCATCGAATCCGCATCAAGATGAAACGAGTAGGCATCTTTCATCAGGAATTCGCGTGCCCGCATGACGCCGAAGCGGGGACGAATTTCGTCGCGGAACTTGGTTTGGATCTGATAAAACGTGACCGGCAATTGCTTGTAGCTGTTGAGTTCGTGACGCGCAAAATCGGTAATCACTTCTTCGTGGGTGGGGCCGTAGCAATACTCCTGCTGTTTGCGGTCCTTGATCTTGAGGAGCTGCCCACCGAACTTCTGCCAGCGCTCGGTTTCGTCCCAGAGCTCGCGTGGCTGTACCGAGGGCATCAACAGTTCCAGTGCGCCGGCGCGATTCATTTCTTCGCGGACGATGGCCGCGACCTTCTGCAAAACCCGCAGGCCGAGGGGCGACCAGGTGTAGATACCGGCGCCCAGCTTGCGGATCATGCCGGCCCGCAACATCAATTGATGGCTGACGATCTCGGCATCGGCGGGAGTTTCCTTGATGGTGGCAAGGTGAAACTGGCTAAGGCGCATGGCTTCGGGTTCTTTGCTAACGGCCGCCGATCATAACCGTGGCGTCGCGAGTGAA
>PEUI01000276.1:0-167 GCA_002785585.1 Lysobacterales bacterium CG02_land_8_20_14_3_00_62_12 | reverse complement strand
TTCGGCGCTACCGATTTGGAGGCGGACGATGGCTCGGCCGACTCGGGCACCACGGTGGGCACCGAGGTGACGTTGGGTGTACCGATCACCAGTGCGTAGGGCCGATCCAGCGGTGGCAGATCGGAGAAGTTCCAGACCCCGTTGGCGTCTTGCCATTTATAGATGGT
>PEUI01000093.1:10373-10515 GCA_002785585.1 Lysobacterales bacterium CG02_land_8_20_14_3_00_62_12 | reverse complement strand
ATCTTGGTATCACCAAAACCGCTCCCGGCGGTGTTGTGTTGGGCGGCAATTTCGTCTATCAGCTGGCAGCCAGCAATCTTGGACCGGAACCCGCCACCGGCGTAGCGGTGACGGATGTTCTGCCAGCGGGGGTGAGTTTCGT
>PEUI01000093.1:9563-10280 GCA_002785585.1 Lysobacterales bacterium CG02_land_8_20_14_3_00_62_12 | reverse complement strand
GGTGAGTTTGGCCGGTTCCGTTTGTCCAGCGGTCTCCAATACCGCCAGTATCGATGGTGTAGAGGCCGATCCGAATGCCGCCAACAGCAGTGCCACCGCCAGCAACAGCGCGGGCAATGTGGTGCAAGACCCCGGTTTTGAAGATGGCACGCCCAGCACTTTCTGGACCGAAGCGTCTTCCAACTTTGGTACGCCCGTCTGCGATGCTGGCTCCTGCGGCGTGGGCGGCGGTACCGGTGCCAACACTGGCACCTTCTGGACCTGGTTTGGCGGATTTGGTGGCGGCGTTGAAATTGGATCGATGGAACAAAGTTTGGTTATTCCCACGGGTGCCAGCGATCTTCAGTTTTTTGTCGAGTTCCCAGTCTGCGCAACGGTCAACGGCGCCAGCGATTTTGTTCGCTTGACCATCGATGGCACCGAGTTGTGGCGTCAAGATGCCACTTCTGCTCTGTGCAATGTGGCGACCGGTTATAGCCCGGTAACCGTGCCGCTGGGCGCACTGGCCAATGGTGCCGCCCACGTGCTTCGATTTGAGTCCACCACCATTGGTGGCACGGCGACCAACTTCTTCATTGATGATCTGAGCATCAACGCTCCGCCAGTTTGCGCCGCTCCACTCGTGCAATTGCCGGCTTTGGCAATTCCGAGCCTCAGCCTGCTGGGTCTGTTCGGCTTGGTATTGGGCATCGGCGGACTGGTCATGGTACGACTGCG
>PEUI01000093.1:0-9469 GCA_002785585.1 Lysobacterales bacterium CG02_land_8_20_14_3_00_62_12 | reverse complement strand
CGATGGTCAAAAACCTGCTCTCCCGGCGCTACTTCACCGCCGCAAAGACTTTGAAGCCGTGCGCATCGATGACCCGTCGGCATTGCTGAAAGTGGCCGTCAAGGCAGGCTTCATAAGGCAGGTGTCGATTGGCCACCATCCAGAACTGGCCACCCGGGCGCAGGGCTGCGGCGGCGCTGCGAATGAAGGCTTCGCCGAGTGCCGGTTGCGCGGCATGGCCCAAGTGAAAGGGTGGATTGCTGATGATGAAATCGTAGTGCCCAGCCAAACCGGCACTGACGTCTTGCCAGTGCAGCGCAAACGACGGTCGGTGGTCCGCCGCTCGTTGGCCCAGCGCCGCACCCACATTGAGCTCGGCAAGCTCAAGCGCTGATCGGTCCGCCTCGAACAGATCCAGTGACTGCACCGCCGGACAGCGATTGAAAACCTGCACCGAGAGATAGCCCCAACCGGCACCCAGATCGGCACCAGCTCCAGCCAGATCGCTCGGTAGCTGGGTCGCCAGCAAAGCCGAACCCGGATCGATCCGATCCCAGGAAAACGCGCCGGGGCGGCCCCAGTACTTGCCTTGCAGTATTGGCTGAGGTGCGCCCAACGCCAGCCAGGCGGCGAGCAGCGCAGCGTCGATCCGGCGCTCGCCAGGCAGACTCCAAAGCAAGCGGCATTTGTGTTTGGATCGACATTGCACCGTGCCGAGCAGGCTTTCCATATCCCGTTGCAGAGAGTCCGCCCCCTGGCTGTTGGCGCAGGCAGTCACCAGCACACCGGCTTCGCTGAGCCGCGATAGCGCCCGGGCGATGTCGGCGCGTCGCTGATCGCGGTGGCGCGGCGGCAACAGCAAGAGGATCGGAAAGCGCTCACCGGCAAGCGCTGGCTCGGATAAGCCCGCGCGCAGCAAAGCGGCGGCCGTCGGCTTGAAGTTTTGCTCACAGACCCAAGTCAGCGCCCCGCTGTGCAGCCAGTGGGAATCCTCGGCGCCGATGAACAGACCGCGGCCGGTTGGCGGGCGGGGCAAGGTGGCCTCGGCCAGTGGCAGCAGCAGCGTCTCCAGAGCCGGATGGGGAATCAGCATCGATGTGCTCAGGGTTCTAGGCCGTGGGCTTCAGATTAGCTTGGACGATGACGGCAAAACCGCCGTGCGCGCTCGAAAGCAGTTGGATGAGCACAGTGCCGGCCGCCACCCTGCTTGGCTGAAATGGACGTGCGCATGGACCTGGAATCATCGTCATAAATTGCTTTAATAAAGTTCAATATTGCATTGATTTATAAACTTTATTGTAAAACTTTTCTGGCGATTGTTGAGATCACTCAGTTGCCGAAATCATCCTCTCCCCCGCAGAAAAAAACGGGCCGAAGCCCGTTTTTTTTCAGTACGAAGTGGGCCGGTTTCAAGCGTTGCGAGCGGCTTCTTCGTCTTCCAGCACGGCCTTGATGCTGAGCCGAATGCGTCCCTGCTTATCGACTTCCAGCACTTTGACCCGCACGGTGTCGCCTTCTTTGAGCTTGTCGGAGACCTTTTCGACGCGTTCATTGGCGATTTGCGACACATGCACCAAACCGTCTTTGCCCGGCAGGATGGTGACAAACGCGCCGAAGTCCATCAACTTGGCGACCTTGCCTTCGTAGATGCGGCCCGGCTCCACGTCCGAGGTGATCTGCTCGATACGCGCCTTGGCGGCCAGCGCCGCTTCGCGATTGATCGAGCCGATGGTGATGGTGCCGTCATCCTGGATGTCGATGGTGGCGCCGGTCTCCTCGGTGATCGAGCGGATCGTGGTGCCGCCCTTGCCGATGACTTCGCGAATCTTGTCCGGATGAATCTTCATCGTCATCAGCCGCGGTGCAAACTCGCTCATTTCGGCACGCGCACCGGTAATGACCTTGGCCATTTCGCCAAGAATATGCAGACGGCCCTGCTTGGCCTGGGCCAATGCCACCTTCATGATTTCTTCGGTGATGCCGTCGATCTTGATGTCCATTTGCAGCGCGGTGACACCGGCGGCCGAACCGGCCACCTTGAAATCCATGTCACCGAGATGATCTTCGTCACCCAAAATATCGGTGAGCACGGCGAAGCGATCCCCTTCCTTGATCAGACCCATGGCGATGCCCGCCACCGGTGCCTTCAACGGCACCCCAGCGTCCATCAGCGCCAGCGAGCTGCCACAGACACTGGCCATTGAGCTGGAACCATTGGACTCGGTGATTTCCGAAACCACGCGCAGCACATAGGGAAAGTCCACCGTGCTTGGGAGTACCGCCGCGACGCCGCGTCGCGCCAATCGACCATGGCCGATTTCGCGACGCTTGGGGCCGGTCATCATGCCGGTTTCGCCGACCGAATACGGTGGGAAGTTGTAGTGCAGCATGAAGCTGTCTTTGTACTCGCCTTCGATCGCGTCGATGATCTGGGCGTCGCGGGTGGTGCCCAAGGTAGCGATGACCAAGGCCTGGGTTTCGCCGCGGGTGAACAGCGCCGATCCATGGGTACGCGGCAGCACGCCGATACGGATACTGATCGGGCGCACCGTGGTCAAATCGCGGCCATCGATGCGCACTTTGGTGGCCAGCACCGATTCGCGCATGGTGCTGTATTCAAGTTCGGCAAACTCTTTGGTGATATCGCCATCTTTCCAGCCATTGGCGTCTTTTTCAGCGGCCAATGCGTCCACCACCTCTTTGCGCAGCGCGGCAATCGCATCGCGCCGTTCAGCTTTGTCGTGGATGGTATAGGCCGTAGCCAATCGGGCGCCGAGCAGGTCTTTGACGCGGCTGATCAGGCTGTCTTTGGCGGCCGGTGGCGCCCACTTCCAAGGCTTCACGCCGACTTCAGCGGCGAGCTCGTTGATCGCGTTGATCGCGGTCTGCTGTTGTTGGTGGCCAAACATGACCGCGCCCAACATGACTTCTTCGGATAGGCCTTTGGCTTCCGACTCGACCATCAACACGGCTTTGGCGGTACCGGCAACCACCAGGTCGAGCTCCGAGGTCTTCAACTCGGTGGCGGTGGGGTTGATCAGATATTTGCCATTGGCGTAACCGACGCGGGCAGCGCCGATCGGACCGTTGAACGGAATACCCGACAGGGTCAAGGCCGCCGAGGCGCCAATCAGGGACGCGATATCGGCGTCGGTTTCCGGATTCATCGACAGCACGGTGGCAACCACTTGCACTTCGTGGCGAAAGTTTTCTGGAAACAGCGGCCGGATCGGGCGATCGATCAGCCGGGAAATCAAAGTATCTTTTTCGGTCGGACGGCCTTCGCGCTTGAAGAACCCACCCGGAATGCGGCCGGCGGCGTAGAACTTTTCCTGATAGTTGACGGTTAGCGGAAAGAAGTCCTTGCCTTCCAGCGGCTTGCTCGAACCCACCACCGCCACCAGCACCACGGTGCCGTTCATGCTGACCAACACCGACGCCGATGCCTGGCGGGCGATTTCACCGGTTTCCAAGGTGACTTGATGATTCCCGTACTGAAAACTTTTGACGACCTTTGCCATGACCATAATCCTTGTTTGAATGACGCTTGCTTGCGGATCGAACGCCATCGCTCGATCCTGATCCGGCACGCCGGAGACACTTGTTTGGAATTACCTCGCCCACAAACGAAAAAGCGCCCTGCGGCACTGATTCGTTGGCGACTTAGCGGCGGATACCCAGCTTCTCGATCAGCGTCTTGTAGCGGGCATGATCTTTGGCTTTCAGATAGGTCAACAGACGGCGCCGCTGGTTGACCATCTTCAGCAAACCGCGCCGGGAATGATGGTCTTTGCTGTGTACTTGAAAATGCGGTGCCAGCACTTCGATATGCGAGGTCAACAAGGCAATCTGGACTTCGGGCGAGCCGGTGTCGTTGGGCGTGCGTTTGTTGTCGGCGATGATTTTTGCGGTTTGTTCAACAGTGAGCGACATGGATAAATTCCTGAAAGGAGACGAGAGCCCTGCACCGCCCAATGGCGATGCCACCGTCTTCGTAAACTGGATGACGTAGGGACAGCCCGGCATTGTAGCCATCATCAAAGGTCAGAGCAATGCGTTATCCCAAGAATTTCAGGCGGTTTGCGTATCGGTCGATCACTCCACCAAGTGCAGCCGCAGCGCTTTTGGCAGTGCAAATATCACGTCCTCGGGGCTGCCATCGAGCTCGCGCACACCGCTCGCCCCCAATTCCAGCAGGCGCTGAACCACGCCCTGCACCAATGCTTCTGGAGCCGAGGCCCCGGCGGTCCCCCCGACACAACGGCGGCCGTTGATCCAATCGGTGTGGACATCGGCAGCGCCATCGATCAGGTAAGCCGCTACGCCCTGCTTCTCTGCCAGTTCGCGCAGCCGGTTCGAATTGGAGCTATTCGGTGAGCCCACGACCAGCACCAGATCGCAAATCTGGCCGAGCCGCTTGATCGCATCCTGACGGTTTTGGGTGGCGTAACAAATGTCGTCGTGGCGCGGCCCATCGATCTTGGGAAAGCGCTGGCGTAGCGCCTCAATAACGGATCGAGTGTCGTCCACCGATAGCGTGGTCTGGGTGACAAACGCCAGTTGCGCATCCGCAGCGAGTGGCAGCGCGGCGACATCGGCCGGTGTCTCGATCAGAAAAATCCGCGCGCTGGTCTGCCCGGCATCCCATTGGCCGAGCGTGCCCTCCACTTCTGGATGGCCGCTATGGCCGATCATGACGACGTTGCAAGCGGCTTTGCAGTGGCGTGCCACCTCGATGTGCACCTTGGTCACCAACGGGCAGGTGGCGTCGAAAATCTTGAGGCCACGGCCACGGGCCTCGTCGCGCACCTGCTGGGAAACGCCGTGCGCAGAAAAAATCACCGTTGCCTGATCCGGCACCTCACGCAGGTGCTCGACAAACACCGCGCCGCGCGAACGCAAATCTTCAACGACAAACCGATTGTGTACTACCTCATGTCGCACGTAGATCGGTGCGCCGAAAGCGGTGATCGCCCGCTCGACAATTTCGATGGCGCGATCAACACCGGCACAAAACCCGCGCGGATTGGCGAGTACGACTTCCATCAGCGCTCCACCGGTGTGGTGACCGCGCGGCTGCGCCCGCTATGCCAACCAGCGATCAACAGGGTCACTGCGCCCACGCAGATCGACGAATCCGCGATATTGAAAGCTGGCCAATGCGACTGGCCCCAGTAGACATCGATGAAATCCACCACATAGCCGAGCCTGAGTCGATCCAGTGCATTGCCAATCGCTCCGCCAATCACCAGGGCGAACGCCAGCTTACTCAGACGATCCTGCTGGGGCTGTCGCGTCAACATCCACGCAAACATGCTGGCAACCGTCAACGCAAAAGCCGACAAGCCATAGCGCTGCCAACCCTCGCCATCATTGAAGATACTGAAAGCAACCCCGTAGTTGTGCGCCAGCGTCCATTGCAGCCCGTCGAACAATGGTAGCGACTGGTGCATGGTCAAAGCGGCGCTCGCCAAGGACTTGCTCCACTGGTCGAGCACCACCACCAACACCGACAACAGCAGCCAGCGCAGCGCCGGCATACCGGAGCGATCAGAAGTAGACACGGGTCTCTCCTTCGCCTTCGATATTGCCGACACAGCGCGAGCAAATTTCCGGGTGTTCCGGGTGCGCGCCGACCTCCGCCCGGTGCTGCCAACAGCGAATGCACTTGCGGTGTGCGGTCGCGGTCACCAGAAACTTGAACTCCTGGCCGTCGGCGCTGGCGCTTTGCGCCTCCGCCGGGGCCATGGCCAAAGGTGCCAGCCGGACTTCGGAGGTGATGAAGAAAAACCGCAGCTCGGCGGCGGCAGCTTGCAAATTGGTTAGCCAAAGCGGTCCGACGAAAAGATCCACCTCCGCCTGCAGCGAACCTCCTAGTTGCCCCGCATTGCGCAATTCCTCGGCGCGCTTCAACACGGCGATCCGCATCTCGGTGAGCTGTTTGATTAGCAAGTCCTCGCCAGTGCTGAGGGCCAAGCCAGCGAACTCCGGCGCGATCTCTTTCCAGGTGGCAAAGAACACCGAGTCGTGCGCACGTTGCGGCATTTCTGCCCAGACTTCTTCAGCGGTAAACGAAGTGATCGGTGCCAGTGCCCGCACCCATACTTCCAGAATGGCCAACATGGCGGTCTGTGCCGAACGGCGTCCCAGCGACGACTCTGGCATGGTGTACAGGCGATCCTTGGTCATGTCCAAATAGGCCGCGCCCAAATCCGCCGTGCACAATCGCATCAACTCCTGCACCAGCGACGAATAAACGTAGGTATCCGGACCAAAATCAATTTCGCCGTCGGCGTCGGGGCCGTACACCCGTCGCGCCAACTGCATCAGTTGTTGCGCCTGGCGCATCGCCCAGCGATCCAGCAGCGGCAATTGGTCATTGGCAACACGATCCCGCTTTGGGTCGAATCCGGCCAGATTGCCGAGCAGAAAGCGTGCGGTATTGCGCAGACGCCGATAGGTATCGGCGACGCGTTTGAGAATTTCGTCGGACACGCACATCTCGCCGTGATAGTCGGTCGATGCGGTCCATAACCGCAGAATGTCGGCGCCCAACGTGCCCACCACTTTCTGCGGGGCCACCACATTGCCCAGCGATTTCGACATCTTGCGACCCTGCGCATCGACGGTGAAACCGTGGGTAATCACTTCGGAATAGGCCGCACGATGGTCCAGCGCCACCGCGGTCAGCAGCGATGACTGGAACCAGCCGCGATGCTGGTCGGAGCCTTCCAGGTACATCACCCCGGCGCGTTCGCCACGCAGCTCGTCGCGGCTATTGAGCACGCAGGCATGGGTGACCCCGGAGTCGAACCAGACATCCAGAATGTCGGTGACCTTTTCGTAGCGTTCGGCTTCGGCACCGAGTAGCTCGCTGGCATCGAGATCGAACCAGGCGTCCACCCCGCCCTGCTCGATCCGGGTGGCGACCTGTTGCAACAAAGCGACCGATTGCGGATGCGGAAGACCAGTAACCTTGTCGATGAAAATCGCGATCGGCACGCCCCAGGTCCGTTGCCGTGAAATGCACCAGTCGGGGCGATTTCTCACCATCAGCGAGATCCGCTCCTGACCCCACTCCGGCACCCAACGCACTTGCTTGATCGCCGCCAGGGCATCATTGCGCAGTCCGTTTTGTTCCATGCTGATAAACCACTGCGGCGTGGCACGAAACGCGACTGGCGTCTTGTGGCGCCAGCAGTGCGGATAACTGTGCACGATGTCGGCGGCCGCCAAGAGCACGCCGCGCTCACGCAGCAAATCGATGACGACGGCGTTGGCCTTCCAGACATGCAACCCCTCGACCAACTCGGTGCCCGCCACAAACACGCCATTGCTACCGACCGGATTGAGCACGCCGAGGTGATATTTCTGACCAACGACGAAATCTTCCTGACCATGGCCGGGGGCGGTGTGCACGGCGCCGGTGCCGGAGTCGGCGGTGACGTGTTCGCCCAGGATCACCGGCACTTCGCGCTGATAAAAACAGTGCTTCAGCAACACCCCTTCCAGCGCTGCGCCCTTGGCGCGCCCGAGAATGCGCACCGATTCGATGGCATAGCGGTGGGCGCAGCTCTCGACCAGTGCTTCGGCCAGCACAATGAGCAGGCGTCGGCCTTGGCGCGGCGCAGCTTCGATCAGGACATAGTCAAACTCGGCATGCAAAGTCACCGCCAGGTTGGCTGGCAGGGTCCATGGCGTGGTGGTCCAGATCGGCAGCGCGACGATGGCATCACCGGGGTCCACCGAAAACAACGTCGCCAGCGCTTTGCCATCGACCGCATCGAACGCCACATCGATCGCCGGCGACGTCTTGTCGGCGTATTCGATTTCGGCCTCGGCCAGCGCCGAAGCGCAATCGAAACACCAGTGCACCGGCTTGACGCCACGGCTCAAGTGGCCGTTTTCAACGATGCGCGCCAACACCCGCAGCATGTCGGCTTCGAAGCGAAAGTCCATGGTCCGATACGGCTGTTCCCAGGTACCGAACACGCCGAGGCGTTTGAAATCGGCGCGCTGGCCGTCGATCTGCTTGGTCGCGTAGGCGCGACAATGTTCGCGGAAAGCGCGTGCGTCTACTTTGACGCCGACCTTGCCGATTTCTTTTTCGACCGCCAGTTCGATCGGCAGACCGTGGCAATCCCAACCCGGCACATAGACGCTGCGAAATCCGCCCAGCCATTTGGATTTGACCACAATATCTTTCAGCGTCTTGTTGACGGCGTGGCCAATGTGGATTTGACCATTGGCGTAAGGCGGGCCATCGTGTAGCACGAAACTCGGCCGGTTCGCCCCAGCGGCGAGCAAGCGTGCGTACAGATCGCTGGCAGCCCAGCGTGCCAGCGCCTCCGGTTCACGCGTCGGTAAATCGGCCTTCATCGGAAAGCGCGTTTCCGGCAAGTGGATGGTGTTTTTATAGTCAATGCTCACGGAACCCTCAGCTGATGATTGGTTTTGCCAGAATCGTGCGCGCCGCCGCCGCGTCCTGGTGAATGCAGGCCACCATAGCATCCAGATTTTCGAATTTGGCTTCGTCGCGAAGCTTGGCGATAAAGCTGACTTCCAGTCGCTGGCCGTAAAGATCGCCGTCGAAGTCGAACAGATGCGCTTCGAGCAAAAGCTCATGGCCGCCGATGGTCGGCCGCGTGCCCAGGCTGGCAACGCTGGGCCAATCCTTGAGTCCGGCGCCCGTCACGCGGACGGCGTAGACACCGTGCACCGGCGGCAGTTTTCCCAGCAACGGCAAATTGGCGGTTGGGTAACCGAGCGTGCGCCCCAGTTTCAAGCCGTGCACGACATGGCCGCTGATGGAGAAATCCCGCCCCAGCAATTCGCCGGCGACGCGATGGTCGCCAGCCGCCAGTGCGGCGCGAATCCGCGAACTGCTGATGCGCTCGCCGTCTTGCGCAATCGTCGCAATCGTCTGTGCGGTAAATCCGTAGCGTCCACCGAGCGACTGCAACAGGGCCAGGTCACCGCTGCGGCCGTGGCCGAAGCGAAACTCCGGACCGATCCAGACCTCCACCGCGCGCAAGCGCCGCACCAATAACTGCTCGACAAAATCGGTCGCCGTGGTCGCCGCGAGTTGCTGGTTGAAACGCAGCAGGCCAACGGCATCCATCCCCGCCGCCCGCAGCAGTTCGAATTTCTGTCGCGCTGAACTCAATCGCGCCACCGCAGCGCCACGGTGAAAAAACTCCCGGGGCAGCGGTTCAAAACTCAGTGCAACGGCCTGAGCGTTGTGCATGCGCGCCCGCGCCCGCACCTCGGCCAGCAAATGCTGGTGGCCGAGGTGCACACCGTCGAAAGCGCCGATGCAGATTACCGAAGGCTGCGGCGCCCGGCGCGGGCCGCTCGCATCACGAAATAGAAGCGTCATGGAACTGGGGAGTATAGCGGGAGCACCATCCGGTCCAGCTTCAACGCTTGTCCACTTGCGCTGATTCGCCTCAAATCAGCAGTAGCCGGGTCAGCAATGCGAGGGTAGCTG
>PEUI01000337.1:10092-11219 GCA_002785585.1 Lysobacterales bacterium CG02_land_8_20_14_3_00_62_12 | reverse complement strand
CAAACTCTTCGATCAAGCGTTTGAGCGCGGCGGCTTCTTCGAGCGGATTGAGATCTTCGCGCTGGATGTTTTCGATCAGCGCCATGGCAATGGCGGCCTGATCGGCGACTTCGCGGACGACGGCGGGGATCTCGGCCAGCCCAGCCAGTTGCGCGGCGCGCCAGCGGCGTTCGCCGGCAATGATTTCGAACCGACCCTTGGCCAAAGCGCGAACCACGATCGGCTGGATCACCCCCTGCGCCCTGATCGATTCGGCGAGTTCGGCGAGCCGTTCCGGGTCCATGCCGGTGCGCGGCTGATAGCGCCCGGGTTGCAGACTGTCGATCTTCAGTGCGTGCAGTTCGCCGCCTGCGGACTCTGCCGAATCGGCGCTGGTGTCGATGCCGAGCAAGGCATCAAGCCCCCGACCCAGACCGCGTTTCTTGCTTGCCATAACTTTTCCTTGAGCCTTTAAGTAGTAACGACGGCCTTGCCGCAGCAGCGTTTGCATCGCGATTGAGTGGGCGCTTTGGCGCCGCGCCCAGTGCCATGAGCCCTGCCCCGGGAGCGGGAGAGGAGCAAAGCCAGAGCAAAAGCCCCTCTCTCCCGACCTCTCCCCCGCAGACGGGGGAGAGGAGCAAAGCCGGAGCAAAGCGTAAAGATATTCCCTCCCGATTAAATCTGCCCTCTCGATTGAATCAGTTTTTCGCTTCTTTACTGGCGTCGCGCTCGTGGCGCAACATTTCGCCGGCCAGCCCTAGGTAGGCGATCGCACCACGCGATTCACGGTCGTATTGGGAAATCGGCAGGCCATGCGAGGGCGCCTCGGCCAGTCGCACATTGCGCGGCACCACGGTGCGGAACACTTTATCGCCGAAATGCTTGACCAACTGATTGGAAACATCGTTGCCGAGGTTGTTGCGGACGTCGTACATGGTGCGCAAAATCCCTTCGAGTTCGAGCTGCGGGTTGAGCCTGGTCTTGACCGCTTTGAGGGTGGCGAGCAGCGCGGTCAGCCCTTCCAGCGCAAAGTATTCGCACTGCATCGGCACCAGCACGCCGCTCGCCGCCGTCAACGCGTTGAGCGTCAACAGGCTCAGCGCGGGCGGACAGTCGATCAGAATGAAGTGATAGCGATCAGCAATCGG
>PEUI01000337.1:0-10065 GCA_002785585.1 Lysobacterales bacterium CG02_land_8_20_14_3_00_62_12 | reverse complement strand
GCGCGCAATCTCGTCCATCAGTTTGACTTCGGCGGCGGTCAGGTCGGCGCCGCCCGGCAATAAATCGTAGCCGCCCTGACTGGCGATGATCGCGCGCTCGGCGCTGACTTCTTCCAGCAGTACTTCGCAGCCGCTGGGCTTGGTGGTGGCCTTGTCAACGCCGGAAGCCATGGTCGCATTGCCCTGCGCGTCGAGATCGATCAGCAGCACCTTGCGCCGCGCTTCCGACAACGCCGCCGCAAGATTTACCGCGGTTGTGGTCTTGCCGACGCCGCCTTTCTGATTGGCCACTGCGATGATGCGGGTCATGGGGTGCCAATGGTTCAAGCCGCGCCGACAGACGCAAGGCCGGGCAGTTTAGCGGAGAAGCGGGGCGCAATTTGACCGATCACCAGCCCGCGCCATCAAAGCCCGCGCAAGCCGGCGCGGCCGGCGAGGATGGCGGCGATGATTTCGGGGGCGTATTCAAAACTGTCGTAATAGAGCCGGTCGGCGTGCAGGCCAGCGCCGAGAAAGCTGTGGCGGGCGGCTTCGATCATCGGTGGCGGGCCACTCATGTAGACATCAAACGGCGATAGATCGGGAAAATCGTCCAGCACGGCCTGGTGCACCAGGCCGCTGCGGTACCGGCCAGCGCCATCGCCATCGGCGGCGGATAGCACGGCGGTAAATTGAAACGCCGGATGGCGGCGCGCCCAATGCGCAGGCAAATCCGGCAAATACAGATCCGATGGCTGGCGGGCGCCCCAGTAGAAGTGCATCGGCCGCGTTGAGCCCAGATGCAGGAAATGCTCGATGATCGCCTTGATCGGCGCAAAGCCGGTGCCGCCGGCCATCAGGATCATCGGCCGCGCCGAAGCTTCGCGCGGCACGAAGGTGCCGAGCGGGCCTTCGATGCGCAACAGGCTGCCGACCGGCAGGCCATCGAAGACGGCGTGGGTGAAACCGCCACCGGGCACTTGCCGAATGTGCAGTTTGATTTCCGGTCCCTGGTGCGGGGCATTGGCGATCGAAAAGGCGCGGCGGCGGCCTTCCGGCAACAGGATGTCGAGATATTGTCCGGCCAGCCAGCGCAGCGGATCGGCCTTGGGGGTGGCCAGACGCAACTGCATCACATCGGCGGCGAGCAGGATCTTGGCCACGATGCGGGCGGGCAATTGCCGCCGCGGCAATTCGGCCACGCTCGGTACCTCGCGGGCGCTGATGGTGAGATCGCTCTCGGCTACCGCCTGGCACAACAACACATCGCCGTGGGCACGTTCGTCGGCGCTGAGCGCCAACGGTGCCAGCTTGGGATAGTCGCAATGGCCGGCGATCAAGCTCGCCTTGCAACTGCCGCAGACGCCGCCGAGGCAGGAATAAGGCAACGCCAGACCGGCGCGGCGGGCGGCGGCCAAAATGCTTTCGCCGGGCTCGGCGTCAAAGGATTTGTTGCCGGGCAGGATGGAGATGCGATGGGCCACCGGTGTCACTCGCTGGGTTGGCCGACATTCTGGCCGATTCCAGACGACCGCGGGCAGATCCTGCGCGGCGTTATCATGGCCGATCCGGAGTACTGCCATGTCGATTGCCCAGCCGTTTCAAAAACAGTTCGCGCTTGATGTACTCAATGCCCGCTCGCAGAACACGTTGTCGGCGGTGCTGGGGATTGCGATCAGCGAAGTCGGTGCGGATTTTCTGCGCGGCACGATGCCGGTGGACGCGCGCACCAAGCAACCGTTCGGATTGCTGCATGGCGGTGCGTCGGTGGCGCTGGCGGAAACCTTGGGCTCGCTCGCCGGTTGGCTGTGCCGCCCGGAGGATGGCTCGATGGTGGTTGGTATCGACATCAACGCCAACCACACCCACGCCGAGCGCTCCGGCATCGTCACCGGCACCGCGCGGCCGCTGCATCTGGGGCAAAGCACCCAAGTCTGGGAGATTCGCATCGAGAACGCCCAGCAGGATTTGGTTTGCATTGCCCGATTGACCTTGGCGGTGGTGGCGGCGAAGTGAATCTCGCGCGGCCGTATGCGGGCTTGTCGCCGGATCTGATCGAGGACGCGGTCGCCAGCGTTGGCTTCGAGCCGGATGGTCACCTTCTGGCGCTGAACAGTTTCGAAAATCGCGTCTATCAAGTCGGCGTAGAGCCCGACGCGGCGCTGCCCGGACGCTTTCTGGTGGGCAAGTTTTATCGGCCCGGGCGCTGGTCGGACGCGGCCATTGCCGAGGAACATGCGTTCACCGCTGAACTGGTCGCCGCCGAATTGCCGGTGGTGGCGCCGCTGGCGCACCACGGCCGCAGCCTGCACCAGCACGGCGGCTTTCGGTTTGCCTTGTTTCCGCGGCAGGGCGGCCGCGCCCCCGAGCTCGAACAGGTGCCGGTGGCGGAGTGGCTGGGGCGCCTGCTCGCGCGTCTGCACAACGTCGGCGCCGAGCGGGCGTTTTCAGAACGCCAAACCATCGATACCGAAACCCTGGTCTGGCGGCCGCATCTGGCGGCGCTCGCCTCCGGTCTGCTGCCAAACGCATTGGAAGATCGCTACGACGCGCTGGTCAGCACTGCGGCCGATGCCATCGACGATGCGTTTGCGCGGGTCGATCCGGTGCTGCTGCGGCTGCACGGCGACTGCCATCCCGGCAATGTGCTGTGGACCGATGCCGGACCACATTTTGTCGATCTCGACGACAGTCGCCGGGGTCCGGCAATCCAGGACCTGTGGATGCTGATGAGTGGCGATGTCGCCCAGCGCGAGGCGATGCTCGCGGCCTATCGGACGTTTCGGCCCTTGGACCCGCGCGAACTCGACCTGATCGCCCCGCTGCGCTTGCTGCGGCAAATCCACTACGCCGGCTGGATCGCCGAACGCTGGGGCGATCCGGCGTTTCCCGCCGCCTTTGCGCATGTCGCCAGCCCGGCCTGGTGGGAGGGCCATTTGCGCGATATTGCGGCGGCATTGGAGACGTTCTAGCTTCAATTTTGCGCCTGAGCAAAGGCTCGGGCAGTGTCCGTCACGCTCGCACAATCACGGTTCAGTGGGCACAATGCCAAGGTCGATGAATCCACCCCGCAGCCATCCGCCCTCCGCACCCGTCGCCAGCCCTGATCGGCCGCGTCGCTGGCGCTATCTCTGGCGGCTGCCGATGCTGCTCTGGCACGTGCTGATCGATCTGCCGATCACCATGGTGTTGATCTCGCCGCTCGGTGCCGCGATCCGGCTACCGTCCGGCGAGCGGCTGGACCAGCGCGTGTTGCGTTGGTGGCAGGGTGGTCTGCTGCGGGTGTTTGGTTTTCGTCTGCGTTGTGTCGGTACCCCCAATCGCTGCGCGACGCTGTTCGTGGCCAATCATTGTTCGTGGCTGGATATTTGCCTGCTGCACAGCCAGCGCGCACTCGGCTTCGTTGGCAAAGCAGAAATCGCCGCTTGGCCGCTGGTCGGTTGGTTGGCCACGCGCGGTGGCACCCTCTATCACCAACGTGGCAGCAAACATTCGTTCGGTGCGGTGTCGGCGCTGATGGTCCAGCGGCTCCTGCGGGGCGAATCGGTGGCGGTTTTTCCCGAAGGCGGCGCCGTCGGCAAGGTTGATCGCGTCGGTATTTTTCATGCCCGCATTTTTCAGGTCTGCGCCGATGCCGATGTCACCGTGCAGCCGGTGGCGCTGCGCTACGTGCGCCAGGGACGGCCTGCGTTGTGGGTGGCGTTTGGTGAGGGCGAAAACTTTTTCGCCAATTTTTGGCGTCTGTTGGCCGAGCCACCGACCACGGCCGAGGCGCACTTTCTGCCGCCGCTCGCGTTCAGTAACGAAGGCCGCCGCCATCTTGCCGAGACCGCCCGGGCGCAGATCATCGCAACGCTGGGCTTCGCCGAAGCGACCCCCGCCAGACCGTCCACCCCGGCCCGCGCGGTGGCGACCGCAGGCGAATCCGAAGCAGCCGGGGATACCGATGCCAGCCACTGATTTCCACCCCGGCGGCTGGCTGGGAAATCCGCATGTGCAGTCGATTCTCGCCTCCAGCGGGATCCGGCGACTGGCGCTGAAAAGCAGTATCGACGCCTTTCTGGCACGTTCCGTACCGCACTGGTTGCCGCTGTCCCCAAGCTTGACTTTGCAAGGCTTCTGGACGCGGCCGGAGCGCCCCGCGCGCGGCCTGGTGATGTTGTTGCACGGTTGGGAAGGCAGTGCGCAATCGACCTATTTGCTGAGTCTGGGCGCCCGCCTGCTGGCCGATGGCTACGCCGTGTTCCGGCTCAACTTTCGCGACCATGGCGATACCCAGCATCTCAATCCGGGCATCTTTCATTCCTGCCGGATCGACGAGGTGGTTAGCGCGCTCGGTTTCGTTGCTGCCCATTTTGCAGAGCGGCCATTGGCCATTGGCGGGTTTTCGCTGGGCGGCAATTTCGCCTTGCGCGTGGCCCTGCGCGCCGCTGCCAGATCGATCCCGCTCGACTATGTGTTTGCGGTTTGCCCGGCGATTCATCCGCCGCACGTGCTGACGGCGATCGAGCGTGCACCGAATTTCTATCAGGCCTATTTCATGCACAAATGGCGGCGTTCGTTGCGACGCAAGCAAACCGCGTTCCCCGATCAGTACGATTTTGCCTGGGCACGCGGCCGCAACATGCGCGAGTTGACCCGAGGGCTGGTCGAGCGCCACACCGACTTCAACACGCTCGATGACTATCTCAATGCGTACTCCATTGCCGGCGAGGTACTGGCTGATCTTGCCGTGCCCGGCGCGATTCTCGCGGCCGGCGACGACCCGATCTGCCCGGTCGCCGACTTTCAGCAGATCAAGTTGCCAGCGACGGTCGAACTCTGCATCACCGAACAGGGGGGCCACTGCGGTTTTATCCGCGATCTCGGCTTGAGCAGTTTTGCCGAGGACTTTTTGCTGCAACGGTTACGTGCCTTGAGCCATGGCGCGCGCTCGGTGCTGGTGCCGACGGTGGCGGTAGCGGTAGCGGTGGCACCATGATCGAACTGCTGATTGCGCTGTTCATCAAATTCTGGATGTTTTTGTTTGGCATCCTGCGCGGCACCGTGTCGGCGATACCGATATGGCGTCGCTTGCTGTTGCGCAATCAGATTGAATGCAGCCAGCACGGCGGGCGTTTGGTGATCCGTGCGAGCTGTGATTTGCTGTTGCAAGGTCTGCGCGTGCTCGCCGTGCGCGACACCGAAATCGAACCGGTGGGGCCAGCGGAATTGATCTTGCGCGCTGGCCAGTCAGAGATCGTCGAACTGCCGGTCGGAACTCTGCGCTGCGTGCTGATTGCCGAGTTGGTCGACTTGCACAGCGGCCGTCGCAGCCACTGGCATCGGCGGGTGGCGCCGGCGCCGCTGGACTCCGCTGCGTCAAGCTAGGTCGCGCGCGCTACCCGGGCTTTCGGGTGCTTGCCCAAGCGCACTGCCAGGCCGGAGTGGACATCGGCATAAATTGGCGATTTGGCTGCGGCTGATCTGCATCAAGGCGATGCTGTCGGCAACGCTGCATACTCCTCGGGTGAACGCATTCGAGCCCGACCTGACCCCCTCGCCACGCCTGTTGGCCGCAGCGCCGCATCGGCTGCTGTTTTTTGTTGGCGCCAGCAATGTGCTGCTGGCCATGCTGTGGTGGACCGGCTGGTTGCTACAGACCCGCTGGGGTGGCCAGGCGCTGCCGCAACCCTCGGTGCCAGCGGGTTTCATGCATGCGCTGGTGATGCAGTACCAGGTGCTGCCGCCGTTTATGTTCGGGTTTTTGCTAACCGTGTTTCCGCGTTGGATGAACTTGCCGGAATTGACCGTGTGGCATTACCTGCCGGTGGGTCTCGGGCTGTTTGGCGGGCAGTTGCTGACCTTGATCGGGCTGCTCGGGTGGCCGCATCTATTGACCCTGGGATTCATCTTTACCTTGATCGGCTGGAGCACCGGCCTGGTCTGGCTGTTGCGTCTGCTCTGGCAAAGCGCGTCGCTGACCTGGCACGCGATCAGTTGCGCGGCCGCACTCGGCATCGGCTGGCTCGGCCTGCTGATGGTGTTCGCGGCTTGGTTCAGCGGTAATCCGCAATGGTGGTTCATGGCGATCAAGTTCGCTGGCTTTGGTTTGCTGCTGCCGATTTATTTCAGCGTTTGCCATCGCATGCTGCCGTTTTTCGCGAGTCGCGTGATCGCCGGTTATCGCGGCCGCAATCCGCTTTGGACCTTGGGCCTGTTCTGGGCATTGGCAGTCGCGCATCTGGGGCTGGAACTGGTCCACGGCTACCCCTGGTTATGGCTGACCGACCTGCCGATGGCCGCGCTCACCGGCGGCTTGCTCTGGCAATGGTGGCCACGCGGCCAAACCATGCCCGCCCTGCTCAAAGTGCTGCTGGTCGGTTTCGCCTGGTTGCCGACGGCGTTTTTGCTGTATGCCGGCCAAAGCCTGTGGTTTGCCGCGACCGGCGACTTTCTGCTCGGGCGTGGCCCGGCGCATGCGCTGTTTATCGGCTTTTTCGGCAGTCTGCTGGTAGCGATGGTAACCAGGGTGACGCAAGGCCATTCCGGTCGGCCGCTGCAACTGGGCCGGGTCGCCGGGTTTGCCTTTATTGTGGTGCAGGCGGTGGCGGCGCTGCGTATTGTCTCCGAGGTTTTGCCGGATTCGATGGCCTGGCAAATACTGGCGGCGCTCGGCTGGTTGCTGGCGTTTTTGCCCTGGGTGCTGCGCTCGGCGTTCATTTATCTGACGCCACGGGTGGATGGCCAGATCGGCTGACGCGCTTGCCCGCCGCTTGACCGAGGGTGGCTGCGCCACCGAAGTTCAGCATCCGCGCTACGCTTGGGTTTCCGGTGAACGACGCCGCGACCGACGCGCTGCTTCGGCGCGGATCGGTCTGCGCCGATACCCGCCGTGCGCCGCATCAGCGGCATCGGTGGCAAGCTGCCCAAATCCCCGGTAGCGCTGATCGACACCGGCATTTCGGTGCCAGCGCAGTTCACCGATTCGAGACCCCGATGACAAAAGCGCGCAAGAACAATCTTCGGGGGGCTGCCTTCATGCTGCTGGCGGTGGCGACTTTCTCGCTGATGGATGCCGCGCTGAAAACGCTTTCCCAGCATTATCCGGCGGCCCAAGTGGCCGCCCTGCGCGGCTGGACGACGTTGCCCATTGTGACGATCTGGGTGGGTTTTTTCGGCGGCTACCGGGCCTTGGTGGCGATCCGCTGGCCACTGCACCTGCTGCGTGGGGCGCTCTCGGTGGTGATGCTGGTGAGCTTTACTTATGCCTTGAAACGGCTGCCCTTGACCGAGGCTTACTCGATATTTTTTGTCGCGCCGTTGTTGATTACCGCGAGTTCCGGACCGCTGCTCGGCGAGCGCGTGCAGCGCCAGCACTGGATCGCCATCGGGATCGGCTTCATCGGCGTGTTGATCGTGCTGCGGCCGCGCGGCGATGGCGTGCTGACCTTGGCCGGCCTGGCGGTACTGGTGTCGGCGGCCAGTTACGCCTTGTCGGCGATCTGTGTGCGCATTCTGGGACGCACCGATTCCACCTCGAGCATGATCTTCTGGATGATCTTGATGCTGAGCCTGGGCGCCACGGCGCTGGCCTGGCCCAACTGGCAGCCACTGCGCTGGACCAGCGACTGGCCGAGTTTGTTGGTACTGGCCATCACCGGTTCGGTCGGCCAGTACGCCATCACCGAAGCCTTCCGGCGCGCCCAGGCAGCGGTGATTGCCCCCCTGGAATACACCGCCCTGGCTTGGGGGCTGGCGCTGGATTGGTGGCTCTGGCAGCACCTGCCGGACGCGGTGGTTTATTTGGGCGCCGCACTCATCATCGTCAGCGGCCTGTATCTGCTGCGCCACGAACGCCAGCATGTGGAAGCCGAGCATCCGTAGGCATCGCCAATTACGCCGTTGCCGGATTGCCGCGTTCGGCGCTGATCGCCCGCAACCGCGCCTGCTGCAGCGCTGTGGCAATCGCCGTGCCGGTCAATCCCTGATCAACAAAAACCTGCGCGCGCACCGCCATCGCCGCCCGGTGCAGACGCGGCAACAGCTCGGCGGCGGGATACGGCGCGCTGGCGGCAACTGCCCCGGCGCGCCCACGCTGGTCGGCGGCACCGGCCAGCAGCAAGGTCCGTAACCGCTCCGGCTTGCGGAAGGCATCAACGCGCTGCAACAGATCCAGCACGGTGCTGGCGCGCAACTCCGTCAATCGATGCAGGTTCAGGTGCTCGCGACAAACGTGTACGGCCATTTGCGCGAACTCTTTGGGCACCCGCAACCGCTCCGCGAGGGCGCGCACCAGCGGCACCCCAGCCGACTCGTGGCCGAGGTGTTTGGGCAACACGCCAGGCGGCGTGAGCGCCTTGCCAAGATCGTGGGTCAGCACACACCAACCGACCAAGGCATCGCCGGGTGCCAGCACAGCGGCTGCGTCCAGCGCCAATTCCAGATGCACGCCACTATCAAACTCCGGATGAAAATGAATCCGCTGCGGCACGCCATACAAGCGATCCAATTCCGGAAACACCACCGTCAACGCGCCACAGCCACGCAGACAGCGGATAAACGCGCCCGGGCGCGATTCGGCCAAGGCTTTGCAGGTCTCCGCCCACACCCGTTCCGCCACCAGATGCTGCACTTCGCCCCGTTCCACCATGGCGCGCATCAAGGCGATGGTTTCGGGCGCAACGCGGAAGCCGAGCTCGGCGTAACGCGCCGCAAATCGGGCGACCCTGAGCACCCGCACCGGATCCTCGGCAAACGCCGCGGTGACATGGCGCAAGCAACCCGCGCGCAAATCACGCTCGCCGCCGTAGGGATCCAGCAGGCGCCCGTCGGCGTCCTCGGCCATCGCATTGATGGTCAGATCACGCCGCGCCAGATCCGCTTCCAGCGTAACGCTGGCATCGGTGACAAACGCGAAACCGTGATAGCCCGGCGCGGTCTTGCGTTCGCTGCGCGCCAGCGCGTATTCCTCGTTTGACTGCGGATGCAGGAATACCGGAAAATCCTTGCCGACCGGGCGAAAGCCCAGCGCACGCATACTGTCCGGGGTTTCGCCGACCACGACATAATCGCGGTCCTTGACGGCACGGCCGAGCAAACGATCACGCACCGCACCACCGACCAGATAAGTCCGCACAGCCACCTCCATGGAAATCACCACGACCAGCCGATCAACACCGGATCAGCGCGCCCGCCCGAGGCATTCGGCGATGTACGTCGTCACCAATTGATTGACGCTTACGCCTTCGGCTTTGGCACGGCCTTGCAAGCGCGCATGTAAGGTCTTCGGCACGCGCTGAACAAATCGACCGGAGAGATTTCGCTCCCCCTCGTGACGATAGAGTGGCGGCGGAATCGGTGCGCCCATATCAGCCGCTGCTGACATCCAGGACACGAAGGCATCACGGCCATTGGCAATTGCCGCTTCAATCGTTGCCCCATCAGACAGGCAGCCGGGCAGGTCAGGAAAGCTCAGCAAAAACCCGCCCCCATCCGCTGCTGACACGGGTTCGACCAGATGCGCGTACGCATCGAACGGATACGGTGGAACGATTCTGGGAATCTTGATGACGCTCATTGCGGCAACTCCTTGACGGCATCGACCAACAGCAAGAACTGGCGGACGTAGACCGGTCTGATCGGCCTATGCGTCGGCACGCAAACCTTCAGTGCGACGCCGGGAAAACCAAATACATGGTGACTTCCGCCATCGTTGCGGCAGGCAATGGCACAGTGCGTCGCTACCGCCAGCAAGTCGCCGATACGCCAATCGCGCGGATTCTTGCGCATCGCAGCCAGCATTTTCAATGGCTGGATCATCGGGCGATGATATTACTGGCGAGGCCATCGCCTGTCGAGCGAGCCAGCCGACGGCGCCCAGCGAAACCACTGCTGGGTTGGCGCAGGGGGCAATTCAGGGCAAGCCACGAGCTCTGCTTATCTGAGATTGATACTGGCCGGAAACCGTTCGTCCATACCTACGCAAAGCTAACCATAGGTAGCTTTGCTGCTGGATTCCTGCTTCACCGAGGCTGGTTTCGCCGTGAGCTTGCGCCCAAGGCCAGAGCCTTCCTCTCCACAGGCTGACACGGTGGAACTCACCGC
>PEUI01000242.1:24601-28669 GCA_002785585.1 Lysobacterales bacterium CG02_land_8_20_14_3_00_62_12 | reverse complement strand
CGACCAATCACTTTGAGCAATTGCCGAAAATAGACGTTCGGCAGCCAGCGCTTGAGCCGCCATTGGCGGCGCTCGGGCGCGGTCGGAATAATCATGAAATCGCCGCGCTGCATCGCTTTGAAAGTGAAATCGGCGATGTCGTCGGCGGTGACCTTGGCCTGGTCCATCAGCTTGCCGACAAACTGCCGAAAACGATCATCCGGGCCGCGTGCGGTCTCCAGCAAATTGGTCTTGAAAAAGCTCGGACACAGCACCGCTACCTGCACCGCGTGCGGCTGCATTTCGGCGCGCAGTGCTTCGGACAGGGCAATCACTGCGGCCTTGGTGGTGCCGTAGCTGGCGAGGCCGGGCGCGCCGGCGATGCCAGCGAACGAAGCGGTGCTCAGAATCTGGCCACGGTGACGGCGTTGAAACATCGGCGCAAACGCTTTCATGCCATGGACCACGCCCATCAAATTGATGCCGATCACCCAGTGCCAGTCGGTGATCGAGCTGTCGGCGACACTGCCGGCGGTGGCGACACCGGCGTTGTTGATCAACACCTCGAAGCCCTCCGGCCAGCGCGCGTTGACCGCATCGCGCATGGCGGCGACCGCCTCCCAATCGGCGACATCCACGGCCAGGGCGAAGTGTCCGGGGCGGATCGCCGCGAGTTCAGCCACCGCTGCTTCGGCGCGCTGCAGATTGACATCGGCGACGGCAATGACGTAACCGGCGCGGCAATAACGCCGCGCCAGCGCCAGGCCAAGGCCGCTGCCGGCACCGGTAATCAACGCGCGCTTTTCGCTCATGGTGGTTTGAACCGTTTATCATCGGTCGGTATTGACCGGGCGATTCTAGCCTACCCACCCAAGTCCACCCGCCAGATCCTGAGGCCAAGCCGGAGCCCAAGCCATGCCTACCCGCTTTCCGCAAGCACTGTTCGATTTGAGTGGCAAAATCGCCTTGGTCACCGGCGGCAGCCGCGGCATCGGTGCCGCGACCGCGCAACTGCTGGCGGCTTGTGGCGCCGAAGTGATCGTGTCGAGCCGCAAATTGGACGCCTGCGAAGCGGTGGTCGCGGCGATCCATGCCGCCGGCGGCAAGGCCAGCGCGATCGACGCGCATATCGGTAATGTGGCCTCGATGGATCGCCTGTTCGCCAGCATCCGCGACCGCGGTGATCGGCTCGACATCCTGGTCAACAACGCCGCTGCCAATCCCTATTTCGGGCCGATGTTGGAAATGGACCTGGGCGCGTTCGAGAAAACCGTCGAAGTCAATCAGCGCGGCTATTTTTATTGCACCGTGCAGGCCGCCAAGATCATGCGTGAACACGGCGGGGGCGCGATCATCAACGTCGCTTCGGTGAATGCCAAACGCGCCGCCCCCGGGCAAGGCGTCTACTCGATGACCAAGGCCGCCATCGTCTCGCTGACCGAAGCCTTTGCCCGCGAACTCGCGCCCGATCACATTCGCGTCAATGCCGTCTTGCCGGGATTGACCGACACCAAGTTCGCTTCTGCCATCACCAGCAACGAAGCCATCATGAAGCAGATGCTGCGGCTGATCCCGCTGGCGCGCGCCGCGGCACCGAATGAAATTGCACCGGCCATTTTGTTTCTGGCCGCGCCCGCCGCCAGTTACCTGACCGGCGCCAGTATCGTCGTCGATGGTGGCTATCTGGCCTGACCCAAACGATCCGCTCAAGACGCCAAACCGGCAACTGACGAACGCACTTTTTCCCCGGCTTCCGGCCCGCAACGAGATCCTGCAGATGACCGAAAAATCCGCCACCTTGGCCCCGTTGATCGCCATCATCGGCTGCGATGGCTCGGGCAAATCCACGGTCAGTACGGAAATTCTGTACTGGGTGCAAGCCTATGGCCCGGCCGCCGCCGCGCACCTGGGCAAGCAGTCGGGCAACATCGGCCGCGCCATCGCCCGGTGGCCGTTGATCGGGCCACGGCTGGATCGGGTGATCGTGCGCAAGACCGATCAGACCCGCGCCCAACGCGAGAAAAAGACTCCCGGTTTTTTCACCGCGCTGGTGGTCTATGCGTTTTCGCTACGCCGCCTCGGTCGCTTCAAACGCATGCTGGCGATGCGGCGTCAGGGACTGATCATCATCACCGACCGTTACCCGCAGTTGGACTTTCCGGGTGCCTACGACGGCACCGGTTTGTCGGCGGACGCGCCGGGCAGCCGCTTCGTGCGCTGGCTGGCGCGGCGCGAACGGCGGCTGTACGAATGGATGACCAGCTATCGACCGGACCTGGTGATCCGCCTGAACATCGACCTGGACACCGCCTGCGCCCGCAAACCTGACCACCGTCGCGAACTGCTGCGCGACAAGGTAGCGGCGACGCCGCTACTGAAATTCAACGGCGCGCCAATCGTCGAGATCGATAGCTCGCAAGCGCTGGACCAAGTACTGGCGGCCGCCAAGACGGCGGTGGCGCGCACCTTGGAAGCCCGCGGTTTCGCGCGCAGCAACGGGTGACGCGTTCGCCGATGGCGCTGGCCACCCTTACGACGGTGGATAACTTTCGGTCAGGGCCAGCAAGCGGCGTCGGATTTCCGTTGGGATCGCAAACTTATCGGCGTGGTAATCCTGCGTCTTGTTGAACTTTCTGGCGATCAACTCGTCGTGCAGGCTCCCCATCAGGCCATTGATCGTGCTGAGCGATTGCGAAATGGCGTGGTGCTCGGGCGTGGGGTAGAGAATCTTCAGGCAATCGTAGATCGCCACTTGGCGACTGATGACTTTACGCATCTCATGAAAGGCTTTGCTGGTGACCGCGTCTTTGCCGAGGCTGGAACGGATGCCCGCCAGTTGCTGCTGCACGTAGCGCTGAAAGCTCGCGGTGGTGCTCGCTTGAAACTGGTCGATCCGCCGCGTCAGCACGGCGTAAGGCCACGGCTGCAATAGCAGGCGCAGCACGCGGGCGTAGCGCCGCACTGCGACCACTTGCCGGTTCTTGAAGGCATCCTGCAAAGAGCCCATCAACGCAATCAACCAGTGAAACGTCAGCGGATAGCGGTGGCGCTGGTCGAACGCCGCGTAGGCAAAACGCAGGTGTTTGAACTTGGCGCGCACTTCCTTGAAGGCGCGCTGATCTTCCGGACCGAGCACCTGCTGGCGGCCGATTTTGTCGATGATCGCGAGCAACGCTTCCCGGTCTACGCCCTGCTGCCAGATTTGCCGACAAAGGCGATAGCACTGTGCCAGTTGCTCCGGGCGGTAGTCGAGCTCGATGGTGGCTGGCAGCTTGGCGTCCGGGTACAGGTTGTCGTGTACCAGCACGGCGGCAAACAGCGCATCGCATTGCTCGGTGGTGAACGCAGGCAGGTCGAGTGGGTTGGGCATGGGCATCGCACGGTGGGTGGGTGGCAAGGGGACGGACGATCTGCTGGAGCGCGGCGGACACGGGTTGCCAGCCGTGAACCGCCGAGCATAGCGCGGCCCACCGGGGCACTTTCAAGGACTTGGCAGCGTCGCCAAGCGCTGCAAAATGGCGTTGCCGGACTGACGAAAAATCGCCGCGCTGAAGCGCGTCAGCACGCGCGACCGTGCCGCTTGACCAAAACTCGCCAAGCGCGCCGGGTCGGACAGTGCCGCCGCCAGGGCATCGGCCAAAGCGGAGGGGTCCGCCGACGGTACCAGCCAGCCACTGCGCCCGGGTTCCAGCGTGTCGGCCATTTGCCCCACCGCGGAAGCGATCACCGGCAACCCAGCCTGCATTGCCTCGTGCATGGCGATACAAAGACCTTCGATCCGTGAAGGTTGCAGGTACAAGTGCAGACCGGCCAGAAATGCCTGCGGATGCGCGCTGAAACCTGGTAGCGACCAGTGTTCGATCCCGGCCTGTTGCGCGGCGCTGGCCAGCGCCGCGCGGTCACGGCCTTCGCCCGCAATGCTGATGGCAAACGGCACCGGTGGTCGAAATCCGCGCTGACTCAGCAGCGCCAGGGCGGCAATCAAGACATCGTAACCCTTGGCGGTATGCAGGCGGCCCAGGCTACCCAGGCGCAGCGTTTCGCCTGGCTGCCAGGGCCGCGCCTGCGGCGCCTCCGGATCGGCGGCAA
>PEUI01000242.1:0-24586 GCA_002785585.1 Lysobacterales bacterium CG02_land_8_20_14_3_00_62_12 | reverse complement strand
ACCGTCGGTCAGCGGCCACGCCGAAGCGTTGGGCGGTCAACGCGGTGACCCGCTCTGAATCGCCCACCCACACCACCGGACGCTTTCGCAGTGCCCGCAGCAGACACCAGTCGGTCGGCCGCAGGTAGGCGTTGTGTTGCCAACAGACCAGCGGAATCTGGCGGCGCCAGCCCAATAGCAAACCAATGACGGTGGAGCGGGTGAGCGAGGTCCACAAATGACTGGGTTGGTAGCAGGCCAACTGGCGATCCAGCCAGCGCGCGGCCGCCCAATGGTCGTGATCGGCGCCCTCGCGCACGGCCACCTCCAGGCCATCGGCCAACATCGCTGGCAGCGCCCGTCCATCGCGCCGAGTGAGCGCGAACACCTTCACCTCGGCGCCGGCATCGCGCAACACCCGGGTCACCGCCGGCACCGGCAGGGCGACGCCGCCGCCTTCGAGCGAATTGATCACGTAGGCAATCTTCACGGGGTTTCCTGATGGGTTGGCCGGCGCATCGGTTGGCCCTCCGGGTCGCGGCGTCATCGGCTGAGCACCAGAGCTTTTGGCCAAAACCTGTGGGCCAGTGCGAACCAGAACCACAGCCAGGCGGCGGCGAGGATCCAACTGGCGAGCACGTCGCTGGGCCAGTGCACGCCCAGCGCGATGCGCGATACGCCGGTCGCCAGCGTCAGGCCAACGGCCACGGCATACAACGCCCAGCGTGCGCCGCGTTGCTTGAGCACTGGCGCCAACAGCAGTGCCACGGTCAGATAAAACAGGCTGCTATTCAGCGCGTGTCCACTGGGAAAGCTGAGTGACCCGACCGCATCCAGTGGCGTGACCAACTGCGGTCGTGCCCGTCCCACAACGACCTTGAGCAACTCCGACAACAGGATGCCGCTGAGCAGAATACCGGCGCTGAACAGCGCGCTCTGCCAGCGTCGCCACCGCAACAGCGCGAGTAACAGCAAGCTGGCGACCAGCAAGCGCGGCCCGGTGTCGCCGAGCCGGGTCAGCGCCAGCCAAAATTCGGTCAGCCAGGCCGGCCCGGCAATCCGGCCAGTGTCGGCGCTGTCACGAAACCACAGCAATAACGGCGGATCGAACCCGGCCGGGCCAAACCGCGCCAAAACGACGCCACAGCTGGCGACGCCAAGCACCAGCACCAGCGCCAGCCAATGGTTGCGGTTGCGGTTGCGGTCATCACCCATACATCACCATCGACAAGTCACTCCGGTCAGGCGGCGGGCAGCATAAGCAGCTGGCGCCGCGCAACTATTAAGGCTAGGTAATTCATGCGGCAAAACGCCGTGATATATCGGCTTACGCGGTGCGACCGAAAGCTGGTCGGCCGCGCCGCTCGACCGCTTTCACCAAGGAGAACACCGTCATGAAAACCCGTCTATTGGCCTGGCTGCTGCTGGCCTTGCTCGGGGCGAATACGCCTGCCCAGGCGATCAGCCACAACAGTTGGGATGACATCAGCACGGTGGGCGCCATTGGCTTGGTCGGCTTGGCTTTGGGCACGCCGACGGTGAAAGACGATTGGGATGGCACTGGCCAGGCGGCCCTCAGCATCGGCGCCGCTGCTGGACTCGCGGAACTCGGCAAGGCCTTGGTCCACGAGCAGCGCCCGGATCGCAGCGACAACAACAGTTTTCCCTCGGGCCACACCGCCCTGGCGTTTTCTTCGGCCACCACGTTGTATCGCCGCTACGGCTGGCAATGGGGTTTCCCCGCTTATGCCGTGGCCGCGCTCACCGGCAGCGCCCGGGTCGCCGCCAAAAAGCATCACTGGTACGACGTCGCTGCCGGTGCTGCGATCGGTACCGGCAGCGGTTGGTTCTTCACCAAGGCGTTCAACGACAAGGTGGCGCTGGTGCCCTGGGTCGATAGCACCGGCGGCGGTGTGGAAGTGGCGATGGTGTGGTGAAACCGCGTTAGCGCCGGTCTGTTTGATGTCAGTTGGATCGGGCCACGGCTCGTTGCCGCGGGTCAAGCAGACTAAGCCGGGCGCTTCAAGATAGCAGTCAAAGATGACCGTCCGCAGACCCAACTGTGTCAATCAGGATAAAGTCCATGAGTTCCGTATCGATCAAAACCGAAACCACCGCCAGCCTGCGCCGGTCGGTGCGTCCCGCCGCCAAAAAAAGTCATCCGCCGCTGACCGGGGTGGTCGCGGTGATTGGCTGTGATGGCACCGGCAAGTCCACGCTGACCGCCGATTTGTTGGCGCGGTTGCGCACGGTGGGGCCGATCCAGCGGCGTTATCTCGGCCTGGTCTCGGGCGAGATGGGCGACAAAATCAAAAAGCTGCCGTTGATCGGACCACGACTCGAACACTACCTGGCGCGCAAGGCGCGGCGGGCGCAGGACCCGCGGCAAAAGTTGCCAGGGGTCGGCACGGCGGTGGTGATGTATTTGCTTTCGCTGTGGCGGGTCCGCCAGTTTCGACGCCTACTGGCGCTGTCGCGACGCGGTGTGATGGTGATTACCGATCGCTATCCGCAGGCCGAAATCCCGGGCTTTCACTACGACGGTCCCGGCCTGATCGGGACCCCCACCAAGAGTTGGCTGATCGGCAAACTCGCCGCCCGCGAAATCAAGTTGTATCAGTGGATGGCGAGCCATGTGCCAACCTTGGTGATCCGGCTGAATATCGATGTGAACACCGCGCTGGCACGCAAACCCGACCACCAGATCGTGGAATTGCAGGACAAAATCGCGGTGGTGCCGCGGCTGCGCTTCAATGGCGCCAATATCCTCGATCTGGATGCCCGGGCGCCTTATCCGCAAGTCCTCGCCGCGGCGCTGCAAGCGGTCAACGGCGCGATGCTGGCACCGCACAGCTAGGTTGTGGCCCGGCGGGATCGTCGGCAAACTTTGCGCTGCTTCAGCGTTTTCCCAAGGCGGATGCGCGGTACTTATTCACGCTTCATTCCTTTGGAGTGCGGCGGCTTGCCGCCGCTTTGCATTGCGCTGGTTTGGTGAATGCGCGGCACTTATTCACCCTACATCGCGTTATTTTGCGCCCGCGCCGCGTCGATGGCAGCGCGGCTCGCCGCCACTGCTCGGGCTAGCACTTGTGCATAGGGCGCCACCGCATCCAGATCGAGAATGTCGGCGCCGTTGAAGCGCAAGCCCGGAATGACCCGGACCTTGTCCTGCAACATCGATAATTTGTGATCCGGTTTGCGGGCATGCGCGGTCTCGGCATCGATATTGAGCCGGATCACCAAGGTCGGCACATGGCTCGCCATCCAGGCATACAAACGCTGTTCGCGCCGGGCAACTTTTTTTACCAGCCAGGTGCCGGCGGCAGCGTGATCCAACCCGGGACCATCGAAGTAGAAACCAGGCATTTCCGCCTGCGGATAGCGATCGGCAACCACCATCACGCCGCGTCGCGACAGCGCCAACAAGCGGCGGAACTTGTGCGCCCGCCAGCGTGACAACAGATGGACCACCAGCGCCGTAGCCAGGTCGGGCGGTCGGCTCTGGGTGTGGTGCGCACGCTCCGCCCGACGCACCAGATAGCGTCCGAACGCCGCACCGATCCAGGGCAGGCGGCGAATCGCCTCGGCAATGATCCCCGACGACTGACCCAAATAGAGAAACTCGGCCGCGCCCTGATCGTGCAAAGCCTGCATGACATCGGCGGCCAGCGTCGATTTGCCGGCACCGTCGCAGCCGACCACGGCAATCACCGTCGTCAGTGGTCGGCGTGGATACGCATGCGGAGAATGGTTCACGGTGGCGGGCCTGGTTTTGGTGGATCAGCCAAGCAGTTTACTTTGAACCGCAAAGCCGACCCAAAACGCCCCCGCGCCGGTGCTCGCGGCCGCTGGGCTACCCACACAAGCTGCCCAGACTTTGCGTGATCGCCAGAACAAAACACCGCGGCGGCTCTGCTAGCGTAAGCACCCCGTTCCAATGGCACCGAAGCCATGCCGATTGCTCATCCCCCCGAGTTGCTCCGTCTGCGGCAAACCCTGGACCGTATCGACAACCACTTGCTGGACTTGATTGGCGAGCGCCAGCAAACCATCGCGGCGATTGGCGAGATCAAGCGTGGCATGGGCAAGCCGTTGCGCGATTTTGCCCGCGAGAAAGAAGTGCTGGCACTGGCCAGCGCGCACGCCGACGCCCGCGGACTGGATCGGTCGCTGGCCCACGAGTTGATGAAACTGTTGATCCAGCATTCGTTGACCACCCAGGAGCACGAGCAGATCCGCGCCGAAGCCCTGGGCGATGGCCGACGCGCGCTGGTGGTCGGTGGCGGCGGCCAGATGGGGCGCTGGTTTGCGCGGTTTCTGGATTCGCAAGGCTACACCGTGGAGCTCTGCGATCCGGCGCTGGAGACTGGTGCCGCCGGAGTCGCCGAGTTTGCCCAGCGTCGCCGCCTCGACGACGGCGCGCTCGACCAGGACTTGATCCTGATTGCGGCGGGCATCGAAGCCAGCGTCGGTGTCATGCACGCGCTGGCAACCCGGCAGCCAGCGGGCGTGGTGATCGACGTCGCTTCGATCAAAGCCCCGCTGGCCACCGGCTATCAGGCCTTGCAGCAGGCTGGCGTCGCGGTCGCTTCGCTGCATCCGATGTTCGGCCCGGGCGCGGTGTTGCTGGCAGATCGGCATGTCGTGGTGATCGACTTGGGCTCAGCGCGCGCGACCGCGCTGGCGCACAGTTTGTTTGCCGCCACCACCGCCACCGTGGTGGCGATGAACCTGCCGGATCACGACCGCTTGATGGCCGAAGTGCTCGGTCTGTCGCATGCGGTCAATATCGTGTTTGCCGCCGCCCTGGCCAGTGGCGGCGCCGATGAGCGGCGGCTGGACGGCATCTCCAGCGCCACCTTCAATGCGCAGACCAAGGTCACCCGCGCGGTTGTCAACGAAAACCCGAAGCTGTATTTCGAGATCCAATCGCTGAACCCGAATAGCGCCGAAGTGCTGGCGCGCCTGGGTCAGGCGCTGGACGAACTGCGCGCCGCGTTGGCGACTGGCGACCTGGCCAGGTTTGCCGCGTTGATGCAGGCCGGCAAGCAACAACTGGGTTGATCACGGCTGGGGCGGCGTGCAATTTGCGCTGGGCGGCGCCGTTCAGGGTGGCCTACTATTCGGCGCCTGGCCGAGCCAGGTGTTGAATGGGGTCGAGAGTTTTGATCGCGGCCAGACCATTCCGGCGCTGGCGGTCGATCAGTTTGCCGCCAGTCTGGCGGTATGGCTGGGCGTGCCGCCTGGGGACCTGCCGAGCATCTTTCCCAATATCGGCAACTTCGCCACGCCGACGATCCCGAATCTGTTGCTCTGAAGCGACCGGTTTGACCGAGTCCGGCCCCTACAATGGCGGCTGGCTCTTGGTTGATTGGTGTCCGGTGGCCGAATTCGAAATCCTGCGGGCGCCGCTGATCGCGGCCCTTGCCGAAATGTCGTTGGTCGCCAGCAGCGATCAAATCGAGCGCTGGCTCGACTATCTGCGCCTGCTTGGCCAGTGGAACCAGCGCTTCAATCTGACCGCGATCCGGCAGCCGCAGGCGATGCTGACCCGGCATCTGCTCGATTCGCTGTCGATGGCCGCGCACTGGGTCGAAAGCGAACTCGCCGACATCGGCAGCGGCGCCGGATTCCCCGGCATCCCGCTGGCCATCCTGCAGCCGCAACGCTCGGTAATTTTGCTCGAATCCAACGGCAAAAAAGCCGGCTTCCTGCACGAGGTTCAACGTTGCCTGGAGCTGCAAAATGTCACCGTGGAGCAGCAGCGGGCCGAAGCCTATCGACCGGATCAACCGATCACCCTCGCCACCGCGCGCGCCGTCGCCCCGCTGCGCGAACTCGGCCGTTGCTGCCGACCCTGGTTGGCCGCGGGCGGCCGCCTGCTGGCGATGAAAGGCCCCGGCTACGCCGCTGAACTCAAGCAGCTACCCAAAGGCTTTGACCTGCACTCGGTGCAGCCCCTGCAGGTACCCGGTCTGGACGGCGAGCGCGTGCTGGTGATCCTGCAAAAACAGGACTGAAGCGTAGGTTGGCGGTGAGCAAAGAGAATCCCAACCGACCCGATCGCAAACAGACCCACGCACCGGGCTCCGCCTCTGCCTTTGGTTGGGGCTCGCTGCGCTCGTTCACCCCCAACCTATTCCTGAAGCGTTGCCGTACCCGCTCCCACATTCCTCAGCGCTCGACAATCGCCACCACGCCCATGCCACCGGCGGTGCAGATCGAAATCAAGCCGCGGCCGGCGCCTTTTTCGGCCAGCAACTTGGCCAGGGTCGCCAGCAGGCGAGTGCCGGTGGCGGCGAACGGATGGCCGAACGCCAGACTCGACCCGGCCACGTTCAATTTGTTCGGGTCGATGGCACCCAGGGGCTGCGCCAAGCCCAGACGCTGTTGGCAGTAGTCGGCAGATTCCCAAGCCTTGAGCGTGCATAGCACCTGCGCCGCAAAGGCTTCGTGGATCTCGTAGAAATCGAAATCCTGCAGTTTCAGTCCGCGTGCTTGCAGCAGTTGCGCCACGGCGATGGTCGGCGCCATCAACAGGCCTTCACCGGCCACGTAATCGACCGCCGCGACCCGGGCGTCGGTGAGATAGGCGAGCGGCGCGTGGCCGTGCGCTCGGGCCCAGTCTTCGGACGCGAGCAGCGCCGCCGAAGCGCCATCGGTCAGCGGCGTGGAATTACCCGCCGTCAGGGTGCCCTTGCCGGAACGGCGATCAAACGCCGGCTTCAGGGTCGCCAGTTTTTCCATGCTGGTGTCGGCGCGCAGAATGTTGTCGCGATCCAAACCGCGAAACGGCGTGATCAGGTCGGCAAAAAATCCACGTTCGTAAGCGGCGGCGGCTTTGCGGTGCGACTCATAGGCCAAGCGATCCTGGTCTTCTCGGCGAATGCCCCATTGCTTGGCCATCATTTCGCAGTGATCGCCCATCGACTTGCCGGTGCGCGGCTCGGCGACACCGGGAAACTCCGGCTTCCATTCGCTGAGCGACAAGCCTTTGAAGATCGCGCCGACGCGCTGGCCAAAACTCCGGGCGCGGTTGAGATCGAGCAAGCGCCGCCGCAATCGGCGGCCGACCATGATCGGCACATCGCTGGTGGTATCGGCGCCGCCGGCGATACCGGCCTCGATTTGCCCGGTCGCAATTTTGTTGCCGATCAGAATGGCGGCGTCCAGACTGGTGCCGCAGGCGCGTTGCAGGGTGATGCCCGGGGTCAATGGCGACAGCCCGCTCGATAAAGTCACCTCGCGGCCCAGGTTCCAATCCGAAGAATGCTTGAGCACCGAACCGAGCGCGACCTCGCCCAGGGTTTGACCGCTCAGGCCGAAGCGTTCGACCAACCCGCCGACCGCCTTGGTCGCCAAGCCGAGATTGCCGACATCGAAATAGGCGGTGTTGTTGCGGCAGAACGGAATCCGGGTACCGCCCAGAATGGCAACGCGTTTGAGCTGGTTCATGATCGACCTCGGTGGCTTGGTGGCTACAACGAACCCCGATCCTAACCGCTTGCCGGCGAGCGGCCAAACCAGCGGCGTTGACAACCAGCGGCGTTGAGGCGAAACCAAACCGCAGCGTGCGCAGGTTTGTTACGCTGACCGCTTCCGAGCGCACGGGGCATGAGGCGATGGCGGCCAAACCATTTTTTGTTCTGCTCGCGCTGCTGATGGCTGGCGTTCTGGCGGCTGCGGAAACCGTCCCTGCCAGCAGTCCAAGCGCGCTGCGCGCATTGCGGCGTGGCAACGGACCGGAGCCATCGACGCTGGATGCGCACCGCGCGCAGGATCTGGCCAGCCATAACGTGTTGCGCGATTTGTACGAGGGTTTGGTCAGCGAGGATGCCCGCGGCCAGTTGCTTGCGGGGATGGCGGAGCGCTGGGAAATCTCAGCGGATGGCCGCCGCTATGCATTTCATCTGCGCCGCAATTTGCGCTGGTCCAATGGCGAGCCGCTGCTGGCAGCGGAGATCGTGGCTTCATTCCAGCGTGCCCTGAGTCCAGCCACGGCCGCCCCGTTGGCACCGATGCTGGCAGTGATCGTTGGTGCGCGCGAACTGGCCGCTGGCACCGGCACCGTGGCCGACCTGGCGATTCGCGCCAGCGATCCGCACACGCTGCTGATCGATCTGGTCGAACCGGCGCCATTACTCCAATTGTTGCTGCTGCCGATTGCCTATCCGGTCTATTTGCCCGCCCTGGCACGCTACGGCAGCCGCCACACGCGGCCCGGCAACCTGGTCAGCAACGGTGCCTATCAGCTGCTCGACTGGCAGCCGCACGCGCTGATTCGGTTGCAGAAGAACGCGCATTTTCACGCTGCGGCGGCGGTGGCGATTGCCGATGTGCGCTATCTGGTGACCGAAGACGCCGCCAGCGAACAACAACGCTTTCGCGCCAACGATCTGGACCTGACCGAGACCGTGCCGCCAGCGCGCCGAGATCGATTGCAGGCACGCTTCGGCGCGCAACTGCGGATCAGCCCTTATTTGGGGAGTTTCTTCCTCGGTTTGAATTTGCGCGCAGCGGTGCTGGGCCGGGCACCGGCGCTGCGCGAGGCGCTCAGTCTGGCGATCGATCGCGAGATTCTGACCCGCTACATCACCGCGCTGGGGGAGACGCCGGCCTATGCCCTGGTGCCACCCGGCATGGCCGACTATCCAGCGCCGAAAATGGCCAGCGCGGCTTGGTCGCAAGCGGCGCGCGAAACCCGCGCCAGGCAACTGTATGCCGCGGCCGGTTATCGTGCCGAAGCGCCGCTGACCATCGAAATTCGCTACAACACGTCGACGCCGCATCGGCGACTGGCGCTGGCGGTGGCGGCGATGTGGCGGCAAGTCCTCGGCGCCAAAGTGGTGCTGCGCAATGAAGAGTGGAAGTCCTTCGTTCTGCATCGTCGCGAAGGCCGGATCACGCAAGTCTTTCGCGGTGGTTGGATCGCCGATGTCGAGGATCCCTTGAGTTTTCTTGCACTGTTCGATGGCGATCAGGCGTTGAACTGGAGCGGCTGGCACGACCCGGTTTATCGACAGTGGCTGGCCCAGGCCCGCCAGGCCGATGGCGGCGAGCGGCAGCGTTTGCTGGCGGGCGCCGAACAGCGTCTGCTGGATCAGCACGTCATCGTGCCGATTTATTTCTATACCTCCAAGCATCTGGTGCGCACCGATGTGCTTGGATTCGAGGCCAATCCGCTCGATCGCCACGGCTCGCGCTGGCTGCACTTTGCTGCGCCCGCAGGGGCCCGCTGATGCGCTGGCCGACGCTTGCCCTTGGCCAACCACACTGGGCGCTCGGCAAAGGCCTGCTGCTGCGGTTGGGCGAAGCGCTGGTGACCCTGCTGTTGTTGGCGCTGTTGTGCTTTGGCCTACTGCGGGCCGCGCCCGGTGGTCCGTTTGATGCCGAACGCGAACTCGATCCGGCACGCCGCGCCGAACTGATCGCTGCGCACGCGCTGGATCGCCCGGTGCCGGAGCAGTTCGGCCATTTCCTGGTGGATCTGGGCCATGGCGATCTCGGGCAATCGTTTCAATATCCGGATTACCGCGTCATTGAACTGTTGGCTTCGGGCTTCGCGATCACCGGTCTGCTCGGCGGCCTGGCGCTGCTGGCGGCGTTGCTGATCGGGGTGCCGCTCGGGCTGTGGGCCGGCTGGCGCGCTGGCAGCGGCGTCGATCTCGGTATCCGCACCGCCAGCTTGATTGGCCTGGCGCTACCCAAGTTTGTGTTGGCACCGCTGCTGATTTTACTGTTCGCCGTTTACTTCGGCTGGTTGCCCGCTGGGGGCTTTGATGGCAACGACTGGCGTAGCCTGGTATTGCCGGTTACCGCGCTCTGTCTGCCCAATCTGGCCGGCTTGGTGCGGCTGACCCGCGATGGCGTGATCGGCATTCTGGCCAGCGACTATGTCCGTGCCGCCCGTGCCCGCGGCATCGAAGACTTAGCCTTGTTGCGGCACCACGTGTTGCGGCCGTTGCTGCTGGTGGTGCTGGCCTGGCTCGCGCCGGCCTTGATCGCGGTGATCACCGGCTCCACCGTCATCGAGCAAATCTTCGGCATCCCCGGGGTCGGTCGCTATTTCGTCCAGGGCGCGTTGAACCGCGACTACAGCCTGGTGATGGGGGTCGCCCTCAGTGCTGGCGCCTTGATCGTGCTGGTGAACTTGCTGATCGATGGCGGGCGCGCGCTGGTCGACCCCAGATTGCGGCAACCGTTCGATTCATAGCTTAAGCAAACACTTGCGCCGAGCCGCTCAAGTCGTAGGTCGGCTCAAGGCGCGTAGCGCCGGAGCCGACAGCTTCACCAGAACCGCAGACCCGCGCGTTGTCGGCTCCGCGCCTGCGGCGCTTGAGCCGACCTACGCAAGACGCATAGCGGCGGAGCCGACCAACCCACTGGCGCCGACCAAGACCCAACCGGGCGGCGCGGTTCGTACTCAGAAGCGAGCGGTGAACTCGGCGCCCCAGATCCGCGGCTCGTTGATAAAACCGGTCAGATTGTTGAAGTCGATGCCACCCACCAGTGCCAGTTCGTTGGTGATGTTGCGGCCATACAAAGCCAGTTCCCGATTGCCACCGGCCCAGTTGTAGCCGAGGCGCAGGCCGCCTTCGAGTAGCCCATCCCCATGAAACTCGCGCGAGTCGTAGAGGAAAAAGCTGATGTCGCTGCGATACGCCCAATCGGTGTAGGCAAATACCTCGCCATCGCCCACCGGAACCCCATAGCGCGCGGTGACATTGGCGACTTTCAGCGGCGCCTGCGGCAGACGATTGCCATTGAGCGACACCGTGCCGGCGATCGGTCCCGCCGGATCCAGCACGGTGCAGCCACCACCGCAGGGTTGGATAAACAAATTCGGGTCCTGAATTTCGGTGTCGTTGTAACTTAAACCCGCAGTGACCAGAAGCCGCTCGGTCAGATTGGCTTCGGCATCCAGCTCAAAGCCGGAACCGACGGTTTTGTCGGCATTGATCAAGGTGTTGAAATTGGCGCCGCCGCCGACCGCGGTGAGTTGCTGGTTGTTGACCGTGTAGCGGAACACGGTGAAACCCAGGCGGGCGCGACGATCCCAAAGATCGGCTTTGATACCGGCTTCATAGGAAATCACCGTCTCCGGTTTGGCCACCGATACGGTGTCGCCAAACAACAGACGGCCCTGAATGCTGGGCGCCCGATAACCGCGCGCCACCCGGGCGAAGGTGTTGACCTGATCGTTCCACTGGTAGACCGCACTGGCGTCCCAGCTCAAATCAGAATCGCTGGGATGGGCGGTGATCGGCCCGATCGGGCCGACGCCAAGAAACGCCAGCGGCGACTGAAAGCGCTCGGCGACGAAGTCTTTTTTGTCGTGGGTGAAACGCAGTCCGCCGCGCAAGGTCAGCGCCTCGCTGGCGGCGTATTCCAGCGACCCGAACAGCGCATAGGCGTTGTTCTTCTGCTGCTGTTGTACGTAGCCATTCTGCGGTCGCCCCGGCGCCAGCGAGTCGTAGTTGAAGCTGTCGATGGTCAGGTCTTCAAAAAAGTAATAGATACCGGTCTGCCATTGCAGCGCGGCATCGGTGGTCGAAGCGGCGCGCAGCTCCTGGGTGATCTGTTTGTGCTTGGGCAGGCCATCGGCGGATTCGGCGGTGAACGGAATCAGCCCCGGTCCCGATGGCGGCGCGAACACGGCACCGAAGCCGCCATCGATGTCGCCGCGGGACAGCGTATCCACGGTCTCGTAACCGGTGATCGAATACAGACTCAAGCCATCGAAGTCCCAGCGCAGGCGGGCGCTGCCACCGAAGGCATCGAGATTCTGGAAGTTCTGGCCATCGATGCTGATCTGGTTGCGATTGAAGCCAGAGACAAATTCGTTGCTGCCCGGCCGAATGATGTTGGCGCGAAACAGCCGTGCGGTGCCGTTGAGTGAACGCACATGCAGGTTGAACAACGCCTCGAAATCCGCGCCTGGCGCGTACAAAAACTGCGCCCGCGCGGCGAACTCTTTGTAGCCTTCCAGATCATTGCCGCTGGCGCTATCGAAGGTGTTGTCGACATAGTCATCGCGGCGCTGGTAGAGCACCGACACCCGCGCCGACCAGTCTTGATTCAACGCGCCACCAATCGCGCCTTCGGTATTGATGGTGTTGTAGCGACCCCAAGACACCTGGCCATAGCCGCTTTGGTCCTGCGCCGGACGGGTCGAGTTGAACTTCAGCACGCCGGCCGGTGTGTTGCGGCCGAACAAGGTGCCCTGCGGGCCGCGAAACATTTCTACCTGGTCCAGATCGAACACCGGAAAGCCTTTCAAAATAGGGTTTTCCTGGACTACGTCGTCATAAATCAAGGACACCGGTTGCGACGCGTTGAGGTCGAAGTCGGTGTTGCCGAGGCCGCGAATGTAGAAGCGCGGAAACGCGCGTCCGAACGAGGACTCGATCTGCAAACTGGGCAAGCGCCCGGACAGAAAGCGAATGTCCTCACCGCCGGTGCCGAGCACGTGGAGTTTTTCCACTTCGATGGTGGTGATCGAGATTGGTACTTCCTGCAAGTCCTTTTGCTGGCGCTCGGCGGTGACCGTAATTGCTTCCAGTTGCGCGACGCCGGTGGTTGTCGGTTGGGCGTCGTCCGGGTTGGCGGTTTCGGCGTGCACCGCCGAAATCGGCAGGGCGCAGGCGATGGCGAGGCTGAGCAGATCAAGGCGCAGGGTAGGACGGTTCATGGCTTGCTCCGGGTTGGGGTCGGGATGGCTGCTTGGCGTGCGACGTTTCTGCGGCAACACCGAGATCACCCGGGGTTGCCGTTCTGCCGATTAGATCAGGCTCGCCGCAGCGATACCAGCCCCTGCACGGTCGCCAGGGATTGCAGAGCCATGGCCAGTGCTGCGGCGCGATCCGCAGGCGCCCGCCGCCGCAGCCAGCGTCAGCGCTGATCGGCGGTTTTAGTCGCGAAAGTTGTCGAATTGCAGCGGCAGCTCGAACTCCGACTGCCGCAGCAGCGCGATGACCGCCTGCAGGTCGTCGCGCTTCTTCGCGCTGATGCGCAATTTGTCGCCATTGATCTGCGCTTCGACTTTGATTTTTGCAGCCTTGATCTGCTGAATGATTTTCTTGCCCAGCATCTGTTCGATGCCTTGGCGCACGGTCACTTTTTGTCGTGCCGAGGCCAGCGTCACTTCGGCATCGGCCACTTCCAGACATTTGGCGTCGATGCCGCGGGCAATCATGCGGGCGCGCAATATCGGCAACATCTGCTGCAACTGAAAATCGGATGGCGCCGATAGCGTGACCAGGCCATCGGCCAATTCAAAGCCCGCATCCACACCCTTGAAGTCGAAACGGTTACCCAATTCGCGATTGGCCTGATCGACCGCGTTGGTCAACTCGTGTTTGTCGATCTCGGAAACGATGTCGAAGGAAGCCATGGTCAGATCAGCCGCATTTGGAGTAGCCGCAGTTGAGGCAGGTGGCGCAACCGTCCATCAAGATGGTCGCCTTGGTGTTGCATTTGTGGCAGATGCTGGCGCTCGCTGGAAACTTCTCGGCGGGCTCTGCCTCTGGCGCCTTGTTCGGCGTCGCCGGCTGACTCGATTCCGGTTTTTTCTGGGTGCGCGCGTCGTAAACGGCGCGCTTCTCGGCGATCAACCGACGGGCCTCGTCACTCAGCTCGGGGTCCTTGATCAAGCCAATCATTTTCAGGTGTTCTTCGATCACCAATCCGATCTCGGCAACGATCGACGGCATGTAGACACCGCCGGCCTTGAAGTAACCACCGCGCGGGTCGAACACAGCGCGCATTTCCTCTACCAGAAAGGTAACGTCGCCGCCCTTGCGAAATACCGCACTCATGATTCGGGTCAGCGCCACGATCCACTGGAAGTGGTCCATGTTTTTTGAATTGATGAAGATCTCGAACGGTCGCCGCATCTCGTGGGCGGTATTGCGGTTGAGCACGATGTCGTTGAGGGTCACATACAGCGCGTGCTCGAACAGCGGCGATTTGACTTTATATGTGCTGCCGACCAATACATCCGGGCGCTCGATTTGCTCGGACATGCGGATGACTTCGGCTTTGCGCGGTTCTTCAGTAGCCGTCGGCAGCGCCGACGTGGTGGTTTTGCCGAGCTGCTCTTCCGGCTTCAGTACGCTATAGCCTTTGATTTTTTTGGCGATCTTGATGGCCATGAAAGTTCCTTGAAAGTTGCTGCGACGCGCACCCGGTCAGCTTGGTCGATGGCTGGCCAGTGTTGGCCATTTTATGCAAAAAAAACCCTGGGGATACCAGCGCCGTTGCCCTGATGCACAGCGCCGCCAGCAGCCCTGGTGGTGACAGCGGTAGGTGGCCAAAGCTGCGGCGATCCCGTCAGCGTCGGTAGACGGTTCAAGGGCACCCAGCGGTAAGCCAAACGCGACCCGGGCGGCAATGCACCGCCCGGGTCAGCGGGTTACTTCTTTTTGGCCACTTTCTTCGCGGCTTTCTTGGGTGCGGCTTTCTTCGCTGCCGGTTTCTTGGCGGCGGACTTCTTCTTCGCTACCGGTTTCCTGGCGAGCTTGGGTGCGGCTTTTTTCGCTGCCGGTTTCTTGGCTGCCGGTTTCTTGGCTGCCGGTTTCTTGGCTGCCACCTTCTTCGCTACCACCTTCTTTGCTGCCACTTTTTTCTTTGGCGCCACTTTCTTTACGACCTTCTTGGCGGCGCTCTTGGCTTTGCCGACGACCTTTTTGACGGCGGCTTTTTTCGGCGTTGCTTTCTTCACCATCTTCTTGGCGGCGCTCTTGGCTTTGCCGACCGCCTTGGCCACGGCCTTCTTGGCAGAGTTGGCTTTTTTTACTACCGCTTTCTTCACCGACGTGGCCTTTTTGACGATCACCTTCTTGGCCGACGCTGCCTGTTTCACGACCGCTTTGCGGACATTGGCGGCGGCGAGTTTGGTATCGGCCACGGCTTCGGTCGCCTTGTCGGCAACCGACTGGCCGACTTCGCTGGCCTTGTCGGAAATGGCGTCGAAGGTATTGCTGACGTTACTGCTGAAACTGTTGTTATCGGTACTCATGGGATAGACCCTCTGGCTGCTTCAGTTGTGATTATGTGTCGTTCTTCGTAATCAGCGTGGCATCCACTCCGCACTGACAGCGACGCCAGGCATCGCCTGGTGCGCGATGCAATGAGCGACCCAGCTCATTGCCAGCACGCGTCGTCCTTGGCGCGCGTGCTTTACCTGTAGTAACCCACGCAAAGCACTTGCGGCAAGCATCATCACGCGATCCCACGCGAAGTGCAATGTGTAGACCAACAACTTCATTCGGTGCCGGCATGACTTCGTCCAACGAAGGCCGCCTTGGGTATCGGTGGCGGGCCGCTGCCGACCTGCGTCACCGCCCCGGGCACCCATCAATACCTGCCGTAGTAGCCTTCTTTCAACGCATCAAACAAGTTGGCGGCGCTGTGCAGTTCGCCGTCGTATTCGATTTCCTCGTTGCCACGGGCTTCGACGCTGCTGCCGTCTTCGAGCTCGAACCGATAGATGGTGTTTTCCAGATCCGATTCTTTCACCAACACCCCCTGAAACGCGGCCGGATTGAAGCGGAAGGTCGTGCAACCCTTCAGGCCTTGGGCATGCGCGTAGGTGTAGATGTTCTTGAAATCTTCGTAGGGGTATTCGGTCGGCACATTGGCGGTCTTGGAGATCGAAGAGTCCACCCACTTTTGCGCGGCCGCCTGGATATCGACGTGGGCTTTCGGCGAGATGTCATCGGCGGCGATGAAGTACGCGGGCAATTTTTCGTCTTCCTTGTCGCTGCCGGGGATCGCTTTGGCGTTGATCAACTGCCGGTAGGCGAGCAGCTCGAAACTGAAAACCTCGACTTTTTCCTTGGACTTGCGACCCTCGCGAATGACATTGCGGCTGTAGTGGTGGGCGAAACTTGGCTCGATGCCGTTGGAAGCGTTGTTGGCCAATGACAAAGAAATGGTGCCGGTCGGCGCGATCGAGCTGTGGTGGGTAAAACGGGCGCCGGTTTCGATCAGGTTTTGCACCAGATCGGGCGCCACCTCAGCAAGCCGCTGCATGTAGCGGGAGTATTTGGCGTGCAGCACCTTGCCAGTGATCGCGTCGCCAATCTGGTAGCCATCGCTCACCATTTCCGGCCGTTTACGGAGCATTTCCGCGCTGACTACGAAGCCCTGATCCATGATCGGTGCCGGGCCTTTTTCCAGCGCCAGCGCCAGCGCCACTTCCCAGCCGGCCACGGCCATTTCCCGCGACACGTCTTCGGTGAATTTGCAGGCCTCGGCGGTGTCATAAGGAATGCGCAACAGCGCCAACGTTGAACCCAGACCAAGGTAACCCATGCCATGACGACGCTTGTTGGCGATCTCGTGACGTTGCTGGGCGAGCGGCAGACCATTGATCTCGACGACGTTGTCGAGCATGCGCGTGAACACCCGCACTACTTCGCGGTATTCCTCCCAGTCGAACCGGGCCTTGGCGGTAAACGGGTCGCGCACGAACTTGGTCAGGTTGACCGAGCCCAACAGACAGGAGCCATACGGCGGCAGCGGCTGCTCGCCGCAAGGGTTGGTGGCGCGGATATTTTCGCACCACCAGTTGTTGTTCATTTCGTTGACCCGATCGATCAGGATGAAACCGGGTTCGGCAAAGTCGTAGGTGGAGACCATCATCATGTCCCACAAATGCCGTGCGCGAATGTGGCTGTATATCTTGCACGCCACCAGACCGTCGTCGCGGTGCACGTAGGTTTCGGTCAGCGGCCAGTCGCGCCACACCACTTTGCTCGGATCTTGCAGGTCGATCTCGTGCTGTTCTTTGATGTTGACCGGGAACACCAGCGGCCAATCGCGATCCGCCTTGACCGCGCCCATGAACTCGTCAGTGATCAGCAACGACAGGTTGAACTGGCGCAAGCGGCCATTCTCGCGCTTGGCACGGATGAACTCTTTCACGTCCGGGTGGGAGACATCGAAGGTACCCATCTGCGCCCCACGACGGCCACCAGCAGAAGATACGGTGAAGCACATCTTGTCGTAGATATCCATAAACGACAGCGGCCCCGAGGTGTAAGCGCCGGCGCCAGAAACATAAGCGCCACGCGGGCGCAGCGTCGAAAACTCATAGCCGATTCCGCAACCCGCTTTCAGCGTCAAACCGGCTTCATGAACCTTGTCCAGAATGCCATCCATGGAGTCGGTAATCGTGCCGGATACCGTGCAATTGATCGTGGACGTGGCTGGCTTGTGGGCCAGGGCCCCGGCGTTCGAGGTGATCCGGCCGGCCGGTATCGCGCCCCGCCGCAATGCCCAGAGGAATCGCTCGTGCCAGTATTGCTGCTGCTCGGCCGTGGTTTCGGTGGCGGCGAGCGCTTTGGCAACCCGTTGGTAGGTATCGTCGATGGTTTCGTCGATCGCCTGTCCGTTCTTCGACTTCAGTCGATATTTTTTGTCCCAGATGTCGAGCGATGCGGCTTGCAGCGGAATGTCAACGACATCCCGCGCCACCGCTTCCAGGCGTACTGTGTTCATTGCCGGTTTTCCTCCCGCTGCTTTAAGTCGATCAATGGACAGCGCAACCAACGCCAACTTCCGGGTGCTTGAGCGGTCGATCAATCCGGTGCTGGTCAGCTTGGGCGCTGGCTCAGGGCGGTGCCGACTAGGCGAGCAGGGCGGATTCTGGGATGGGTTGTCAGCCTTGATCTTGTTGGTATGGATGTGGTTTGTGTGCGACGACGGTGGCGATGGCTGGGTGCTCGATTTTGCTCCTGCCTGGGGGGGTTAAGTTTCCAACGAACGCGTAACCGCTTCAATCCGCACCAAGGCGGACTCCGCATCATGCCGCTAATCCCTTAAACCCCAAGCTATTGGGTCAGACGAGGTTGTTGACCACAAGATATAGTAAAAAAGGGACCAAACGATACCCCCCAGTTGCGGCCTCGTCAACCATTCTTTGGCGCCTGGTAGTGGCGGCTTGGGCGGTCGGCCAACGGGGGCCACCTTGGGTGCGCTGAACCCGCTCGTCGAAGCGCGGTCAGAGGCGGATTGGGATTTTGCGCCGCCGTTGATCGACGCGGCAACTGGACCCGATTGGCCGAAGCGATCCAGCCACCGGGCGATGCCATTGACCGTGCGCCCACCAACCACCATTTACCATCCACCTACCATCCACCGATAGAGAGATCAACGATGCTCGCTGAACCATTTTCTCGCGTTGTCACCTGCCTCCCCGCCACCGGCAACCGGTGGTGGCGCCCGCGACGCTGGCTGCAATGCGTTGTGCTGGTGGCAGCGACTTCCGCCCAAGCCGTGCTGCCCAACGCCATTGGCACTGCGCCCCTGCCCAGCCTGGCGCCGATGATCGAGCGGGTGACCCCGGCGGTGGTCAACATCAGTTCCAAGACCCGCGTCAAAGTGCGCGATCCGTTTGCCGACGATCCGTTTTTTCAACATTTCTTCGGAATGCCGAACATGCCGCGCGAACGCATCCAGCAATCGCTCGGCTCCGGCGTGATTGTCGATGCTGGCCGTGGCCATGTGCTGACCAACAATCACGTCGTCGATGGTGCCGACGACATCGAGGTCACCTTGAGCGATGGGCGCACCTTGAAGGCGACCTTGATCGGTACCGACCCGGATTCCGACGTGGCGTTGATCCAGATTCCGGCGCAGGGCCTCAAGGCGCTGTCGCTGGCCGATTCCAACAAGCTGCGCGTGGGCGACTTCGTGGTTGCGGTCGGCAATCCATTTGGCCTTGGCCAAACGGTCACCAGCGGGATCGTTTCGGCACTCGGGCGTTCGGGTTTGCAGGGTCTGGGCGTGCAAAACTTTATCCAGACCGATGCTTCAATCAATCCCGGCAATTCCGGTGGCGCCCTGGTCAATCTCAATGGCGAGTTGATTGGTATCAACACCGCCATTTTTTCACCTTCTGGCGGCAATGTCGGCATCGGTTTCGCCATTCCCTCGATGCTGGCGCAGGATGTGATGCAGCAGTTGCAGCAATTCGGCGAGGTGCGGCGTGGTTCGTTGGGCATCGAAGCCCAGGATGTAGACGCCGAGTTGGCGCCACTGTTGGGTCTGGTGTCGGCACGCGGCGCCTTGGTGACGCGCACGGCACCGGGTTCGGCGGCGATCAAGGCGGGCGTAAAAGTGGGTGATGTGATTGTTGCGCTCAATCAACGACGGATCGCCAGCGCCGCCGAGCTCGGCAATACCGAAGCGCTTTTGCCGGTGGGGAAGACGGTTTTTCTGGGCGTGGTTCGGGATCGCAAACCGCTCACCTTATCGGTCGAGCTCAACCCGGAAGTGGTGGCGCATTTGGCCGGTGACCATCTCGATCCACGGCTTGCTGGCGCCGATCTCGGCGATCTCACCAGCAAGTTGCGCCGTCAAGGACTCACTGGCGTCATCGTCAAGGCGGTCGTCGAAAACAGTCGTGCGTGGCGCAATGGTCTGCGGCCGGGCGACCTGATCGCGGCCGTCAATCGCCGCCAAGTGCCGAATCTCGGCGCGTTGCAGGCCGCCAAAGCGCTCGCCGCCAGCCAGTTATTGCTGACCATCGTGCGTGATCGACGGGCGTTTTTCGTGCAGATGGAATAAGCCTGCCGCAAGCGTTATCGGCAATCTGCGCTGCATCCGGGCTGCTTGCTGGCTGGTCGGAAGCTCGTTGCGATCACTGATCGGCATCCGCTCTAAACTCTCCGACCCATTCTGAAGCGCATCGCCGATGTCCGTCGCCAATCGCAAAGCGCTATGGCAGATCCATTTCTGTGTGTTGCTGTGGGGTTTCACGGCGATTTTGGGGAAGTTGATTTCGCTGTCGGCGTTGGCGCTGGTGTGGTGGCGGATGGCGTTGGTGACGGCGGCGTTGTTGTTGGCGCCCAAGGTGTGGCGCGGATTGCGGGCGCTGCCGCCGCGGTTGTTCATGGCGTATGCCGGGATCGGTGCGTTGGTGTCGCTGCATTGGCTGACTTTTTACGGCGCGATCAAGTTGGCGAATGCTTCGGTGGCGGTAAGTTGTATTGCGCTGGCGCCGGTGTTTTTGGCCCTGGTCGAACCGCGCATCGCCGGCCGCGCGGTGGCGCCACGTGAGTTGTGGCTGGGCGCGGCGGTGGTGCCGGGCGTGGTGTTGGTGGTCGGTGGCGTGCCGCGCGGCATGTGGCTGGGGATTGCAGTCGGCACTTTATCGGCGCTGCTGGTGGCGATTTTTGGTGCGCTCAACAAGCGGCTGATTGATCGCGCCGATCCGCTGACGGTGACCTGCGTGGAACTCGGCGCGGGCACGATTTTTCTGACGGCGCTGGCACCGCTGCTGACCGGCACGCTGCCGTTTCTTACGTTGCCGGGTGCGCGCGACAGTCTTTGGTTGTTGATTTTGGCCTGGGTCTGCACTCTGCTGCCATTTGCGCTGGCGCTGGTCGCGCTGCGTCAGCTCAGCGCCTTCAGCACCCAGCTCGCGGTCAATCTGGAGCCGGTCTACACGATCCTGCTGGCGATCTTGTTGTTGGGTGAACAACACCAGCTGCGGCCCAGGTTTTATCTCGGCGTGCTGATTATTTTGTTGGCGGTGTTCGCCGAGCCGGTGCTGGCTCGGCGGCGTTCGCGACCGGTGGCCGAGTTGCTGGCGACCGCGGAACCCAAGCGCGTGGCGGACTGAAGCGGCGGCCAGCGCACGGCACGGCGGGCGGGGACGCGCACGCTGCCAGAGGGTGTAGGTCCCGGATTGACCAGATCCGCTGTTGAAAGCCGCTGCGCTCCATCCAGGCTACTTGCTGATATATCTTTCTATCCGGATAGAAAGATTGACTTCTGTGGGCAGGCCATGCACACTCGGGCCCGAAATCCCATCATGACCGGCAGAGGGACAGGCCCTTTGAAGCCGGGGCAACCGGCGACGCGCAAGCGCCGCTTGGTGCCAAATCCTGCGGGGGCAGTGCGCTGCTCACCGGAAGATGGGTCGTGATCGCCGCCGCTTTCGGCGCACGACTTTTATCGACTGGACCGCCGGATTCGTGTTGGGGCATACCCCCCAAGCACGGAGCCGATGATGAGTCTGATCCACCCGCTCGCCCCGCTGGACTTCAGTCGCGAGGCCGATCCCGAGCCCGGTGGCGACACCAGCGCGCCGCGCCGCGCCGATTCTGCGCGGCGGCCCAAGCCGCCGGTCGCTGCCCAGCGCGGTACCCGCGTGCAAAGTTTGCCGATGCGTCACGGCGGCCGCCAGACCGTGGCGATCCGTTGGGAATGCCAAGGCCCGGCCGCGGCACCGGTGGTGATTGTGCAAGGCGGTATTTCCGCCCACCGCCATCTGGCGGCCACCGCCACCTTTGCCGAACCCGGTTGGTGGCAGGACCAGGTCGGCCTCGGCGCCGCGTTGGATAGCGCGCGCTTTCGTTTGTTGGCGATTGACTGGCTGGGTGCCGATGGCGAACTCGATGTCTGCATCGACCCAGCCGATCAGGCGGCGGCGATGGCGGCGGTACTGCATGCTTTGGGGATCGAGCGCGCGGCGGCGTTCGTCGGCGCTTCTTATGGCGCCATGGTCGGCCTGCAATTTGCCGCGCTCTATCCGGCGCGACTGGGGCGCTTGATCGCGCTCAGTGGCGCCCACCGATCCAGCGCGCAGGCCACCGCTTGGCGGGTCATCCAGCGCCGCATCGTCAAGTTGGTGGCCGCTTCGGCACCGGCGGCGCCAGCCCTGGCGCTGGCGCGCGCCTTGGCGGTGATCGGCTATCGCAGCGCCGAAGAGTTTCAACAGCGCTTTGCCGCCGCCCCGGTGATCGATCACGACACCGCACGCTTTCCGGTCGAAGATTATTTTGATGCCGTCGGCAGCAAGGCCGCCGCGCAGTTCTCAGCCACCGCTTACCTGCGGCTGTCGGAGTCGATCGATCTGCAACGGCTCGATCCGGCGACGATCGGCGTGGCGACTGATCTGGTCGGGGTTTGCCAAGACCAGATCGTGCCGCTGGCCGATCTCGAGGAATTGGCCGCTGGCATCGCGGCACCCACTCGCTTGTACCGCATCCATTCTGTGTACGGACACGATGCGTTCCTGAAAGAAGTCGATCAGATCGGCGTCATTTTGCGCCAGTCACTAAGCCAAGGAGTTGCGTCATGAGCAGCCTGCACCGCGTCACCGAGACCGCGCTGGTAGCACCCGCGCGCCACCCGACCACGGCCGCCGTGCGCGCCGGAATCGATGCCGATTCGGCCTACGGCGCGGTGGTGCCGCCGATCGTCCTATCGACCAACTTCAGTTTTGCCGGTTATGGCGGCAAGCGCCAGTACGACTACACCCGCAGCGGCAATCCGACGCGCGATTTACTCGGCGCCGCGCTCGCCGATCTCGAAGGCGGCGCCGGTGGCATCGTCGTCGCCACCGGCATGGCGGCGATTACCCTGGTGTTGAGTTTGCTGCAACCCGGTGATCGACTGGTGGTACCGCACGATTGCTACGGCGGTTGCTGGCGCCTGTTCAATGCGCTGGCCAGCAAAGGCCACTTTACGCTGGATACGATTGACTTCACCGATCCGCGCGCGCTGACCGCCGCCTTGGCGCAGGCGCCGAAACTGGTCTGGATCGAGACGCCGTCGAATCCGTTGCTGCGCATCACCGACATTCGCTTTGTCGCCGAGGCCGCGCACCAGGTCGGCGCGCTGGTGGTCGCCGACAACACGTTTTTATCACCGGCGTTGCAAACCCCGCTGACGCTGGGCGCCGATATCGTGGTGCACTCGACCACCAAGTACATCAATGGCCACAGCGATGTCGTCGGCGGCGCCGTCGTCTGCAAAGACCGCGCCGTGCATGAACAATTGTCGTGGTGGGCCAACGCGCTTGGACTGACCGGTGCGCCGTTCGACAGCTTTTTGACCTTGCGCGGCCTGCGCACGCTGTCGGCGCGTCTGCGGGTTCATCAAGAAAACGCCAGCGCCCTGGCCGAGCACTTGCACCAGCATCCAGCGGTGGCGGCGGTGCACTTTCCGGGGCTGATCGAGCATCCCGGTCACGCCTTGGCGGCCCGCCAACAGCGCGGCTTCGGCGCCATGATCAGTTTTGAACTGGCCGCTGGCGATAGCGGTGTGCGGCAGTTTCTCGATGGCCTCCAGCACTTCACTCTGGCCGAATCGCTGGGTGGCGTCGAAAGCCTGATCGCGCATCCGGCGTCGATGACCCACGCCGCCATGAGCGCCGAAGCGCGCGCCACCGCCGGCATCAGCGCGGGTTTGCTCAGGCTATCGGTCGGCATCGAAGATGGCGACGATCTGATCGCCGATTGCCACGCTGGCCTGGCGCGGGTGACGCGCTCGACAGCGGCCGCCAGCGCCTAGGTTGGCGTCGGCACCGCAGCCGTTGCCGGCGCACTGCCACCATAAGCGCCACCGCCGCGCCGACGCTGGTGGGCAGGGTGAACGGCGGTGCGGCGTCACCGTATAATCAACGGCTACCCTCACCAGCCCGATCCGGCGACAGCGCCGGTCGCGGCGGCATCCCCCAAGGAGACACCATGTCAGCGCAAGTGCCGTCGCCTGTAACCGAAGCTGAAGCCTCGGCGCCCGTCGCCAATCCGGTCGAGGCCGCTGCCCTGGCCGAAGCGCGGAGCTTGGTGCGCGATTTGTTCACGCCGCGCGCCGCCTTGTATTGGCCCGACCTGCTGCTCAGTTGCGCCATCGGTTGGAGCGCATTTGTGTTGGCGATCATGCTGCCGCTGTGGTCGATCGGGCAGTTGGCGGCGTTCGTCATCAGTGTGTTTGCGCTGTATCGCGCGGTCATTTTCATCCACGAACTGGCGCACCTGGGCCCGCGCGTCTGGCCCGGGTTCCGCCTGGTCTGGAACCTGATCTGCGGCGGCCCGCTGATGGTGCAGTCCTACACCTACAGCGGTGTGCACAATTTGCACCACTATCAGCATTTGTATGGCACCCAGGCCGATGGCGAGTACCTGCCGTTTGCCCGCATGTCGCCGTGGGCGATCGGCCTGCACTGGGTGGGCGCGCTGGCGGTCCCCGGTTTTGTGCTGCTGCGCTCGCTGCTGCTGGTGCCGCTGTCCTGGTTGTTCCCACCCTTGGCCCATTGGTTGTGGGAACACGCTTCCTCGCTGACGATTGATTTTGCCTTTCGCCGCCAGCGCACCCGGCACGATGATCCGAGCTGGCGCTGGCAGGATCTGTGTGGGGTGTTTTATGCGTTCACCGCGATCACGCTGATGGGGCAAGGCATTCTGCCCTGGCGCGTGCTGGCGACTTGGTACTTGCTGCTGTTCGGCATTCTGCTGGTCAATGGCCTGCGCACCCTCGCCGCCCATCGCTATCGCTATCCGGGTGAGCGCAAGTTGAGCGTGATGGAGCAGTTTCACGATTCTGTCGACGTCCCCGGCATCGCGCTGATCAGCCCGCTGTGGGCGCCGGTCGGGCTGCGCTTTCACGCCACCCATCATCTGTTTCCGGGCATGCCCTATCACCATCTCGGCACCGCCTACCGGCGATTGGCGACCGGCTTGAGCGACCCTTCCTGGTTTTTGCGTTCCAGCGAAGCCGGCCTGCTGCCGGCGTTGGCGCGGCTATTGCGGGAATCCCGGCAGCACTCGCGGGCCGAGTGAGCGTTGAAAAATCGCCACCGGGCTGGCGA
>PEUI01000402.1 GCA_002785585.1 Lysobacterales bacterium CG02_land_8_20_14_3_00_62_12 | reverse complement strand
ACCGGCGGTCACCTGGCGGTGGTCTGGTTGGGCCGTGATGACAATTCGCGCACGACCTTTTATGGGGCCACCGGAGCGATGCGCCTGTGGGCTGGATTGTTTCAGAAATTACCGACCGAAGCGCTGCGTCTGGACCTGACCGAGAACCCGCAATTGCAGTGGGTTGATCCGCTGACCGAGCGCGAAACCGACCCCGAGTGTGCCGGTGCGCGGGCGCTGCCATTCATTCGCGGTTACGGCCCGGCCAGCTATCAGGGCTGCGGATTTTCTTCCTTCGACGAATGGTTCAATCGGCGCTCCGATGGCGATGAGTAAAGTTTTCCTGGTGGCGTGCTGGTCGATCACTACGCTGATCGTGGCGCTCGCCCTCAGCGCCTGCCAGCCAGCGGCGACGATTGCCGACCCGCCACCAGCGGCAGCCGCGCCCAAGAACGACTGGGTGGCGGAAATCCGCCGCCTGGCAGCCGCTGAAAAATCCTATATCGAAGTGTTGCCGTTGAGCGATCCGGCGGTCACCGATTTGCGCGGCGCGGCGCGGCTTGCGGAAGCCGAACGACGCTACGACGATGTGGAAATGGCGTTGGCTGCGGCATTGGCACTGACACCGGAAGATCCTGATCTCTGGCAATGGCGTGCCGAAAATGATCTGGCGCAGGCGCGTTGGCCGGACGCCCGTCGCCATGCGCGGCATTCCGCAAGAATCGGTCCACGGCTGGGGGCCTTGTGCGTGCGTAATTGGCTGACCCTGCGCGCGGTGGCCGAAGAAACCGGCGAATCGGTGGCGGCGGCACGGGCGCAAACCCGGGCCAGTGCCTGCACCGTACCGGCGCCGGTACGGCTGTAGGGCTCGTTTCAGGTAACCGCGCTGAAAGAAACTGGTGATAATCGACCCATGTACACGCAATGTCCGGGCTGCCTGACGATTTTCCGCGTGCCAGTGGATGCCCTGGCGCAGGCGCATGGCCGCGCGCGCTGCGGTGTGTGCCGGGCCGAGTTCGACATTTTGGCGGCACTGTCCGAGCACCTTCCGGAACAGTCCGATGGCATGTTGCCGCGCCGTGGGCCGGGGCCAGTGCCGTTGCTGTCACTGGCGGCGCCGCGGCCACGCAGCGGCCAACGCGAATTGTTTGTCGCCGTCGATTCGGTCCCGGAAGCCGCGCCGGCGTTTGTCTCAGCGGCGCCGTTGCCGCGACCGGCACCACGGCGGCGGCGTTCGGTATGGCGCTGGGCCAACGCCGCGTTGATCGCCGGTTTGCTGGCGCAAGCCGCCTATGCGACGCGCACCAGTTGGCTCGATGACGCCCGGGTCCGGCCTTATCTCGATGCTGCCTGCGCGCGTTTGGCCTGCCGACTGCCGGCGCGGCGCGACCTGCATCAGATTGCCTTGGTGGCGCGCGATGTGCGCCCGCATCCGAGCGTCGCTGGCGCCTTGGTCATTTCCGCTTCCATGCTCAATCGCGCCAATTTCGTGCAGCCATATCCGACGCTGGAAATTACCCTATCCAACCTGGACGAAAAGCGGATCGCGATGCGCCGGTTGTCGCCGCCTTACTATTTGTCGGATGCCGCTGCCCTGGCCCGCGGCCTGCCAGCGGGTGGCACCGCAACCATTGATCTGGAAGTGGTCGATCCCGGCAAGCAAGCGGTGGCGTTTGAGTTCAAGTTTCTTTGAACGAAGTTGCCCCATCGAAGTGCTTGGACTTGACCCGGAGCCGGGTCAGCCCCTATAAGCTTCGGTCCCCTTGTTGGTGTTTGGTGTGATGCGATGCGTTGGCCCTTAAGCAAAAACCCTCTGTCCGCAGTGGTGTTGCGAGCGCACGATCCGTTGCGGACGCGGCGCTGGTGGTTGGCGATTGCCTTGGTCTGGGGGGTGTCGCTGACCGGCGCCTGGTGGTGGGCCTCGTACCACACGGCACCACGCCTGTTGGCGATCGAAACCGCCCTGGGTGATCGCGTCGCCGAGGTGAAGCAGCTCAAGCAGAAGGTCGATGAGCTGCGGCGGCGGCTGAGCATCAGCGAGAAGTCCGATCAGGTTTCCCGCACCGCCAACGAATCGCTGCAAGCGACTTTGCGCCAACACGAAGACGAGATTGCCTCGCTGCGTGGCGATATCGCCTTCTATCAACGCTTGATGGATGGCAAGTCGGGGCGCAAGGGACTAACCGTACAGGCCTTGGGCATCAAAACCATGAACGGTGGTCAAGGGTACAATTTACGCGCTACGCTGACCCAGAACCTGCGCAAGGGCGGGGTCAGCAAGGGGGTCTGTGAGGTGTTCATCGAAGGCATGCAGGGCAGTTCGATCATGACATTGTCGTGGTCGCAACTACCGGGCCGTGACCCGACTTTGGCGCCCGAGTTCAGCTTCAAGTACTTTCAACAATTGCAGGCCGGGTTTGTGTTGCCAAAAGACTTCCTGCCCAACCGCATCAAATTGGTAGCGCGCTCTGAGCTGGGTGAAGTGAGCGAGCGGACTTTGGCCTGGACCGAGGCCATCCACAACGGAGACAGCAACGATGTTTGGAAATAAAACGAAGCAAGTGCGGCCAACCGCAGACATCGACACCTTGATCGGTGCCGGTACCAGTATCCGCGGCGATATGAGCTTTAGCGGCGGTCTGCGGATCGACGGCCAGGTCGTCGGCATCATTCTCGCCGAAGGCGCCGATGCCATGCTGGTGCTGGCAGACAAGGGCCGCATCGAGGGCGAAATCCGCGCGCCGCATGTGATTATCAATGGCTTGTTCAAGGGCGAAATTTTTGCCAGCGAACGGGTGGAGCTGGCGGCGCAGGCGCGGGTTACCGGCAATATTCATTACAAGATCCTGGAAATGGCGGCGGGGGCGCAGGTTACCGGTCAAATTCTGCGTGAAGGCGAGCCGCGTGCGGTGCCAGTAGCCGCCGAGCCGCCGCTGGTGCTGGCAGCGGAGATCAGCGCTGAGGCCCAATTGGAAGCCCGGGTCGATTCCAAAGCACAGTCGAAGCTGAGCGCGCGGCGCGCTTGAGTTGCCGCTGGCGACCCCGATTTGAATTCCAGTCTCAGTCTCAGGCCAAACCGATGAATCCAGCAGCCGACACCACTTTGCCCCCGGCATTGATCTTTACGTCAGCGGCCGCAAGCAAAGTTCAGCAACTGATCCAGGAAGAACAGCAACCGGCGTTGAAGCTCCGGGTCTACATTCAGGGCGGCGGCTGTTCCGGATTCCAATATGGTTTTGCCTTCGAGGATGAAGTCGCCGAAGACGATTTCACCTTCGAGACCGATGGCGTGACGTTGTTGGTCGATGCCACTTCGTTGCAGTACTTGGGCGGTGCGGAAATCGATTATCGGGAAGACCTGCAAGGCGCCCGTTTTGTCATCAAAAACCCCAGCGCCAAGACCACCTGTGGTTGCGGTTCATCGTTTTCGGCCTGAGTCGCTCGGCGCGGACTCAGGTAATGGAGTTTGCCTTTGTCAGCTCGGCGCTGGATCGCGAAGGCAACGTTCGCGATGACAGTTCCTGGGTGCGCCGCCGATTCGAATCGCGGGCGGCGCGCGCCTTGTTGTTGGCGAGCGATGGCCGGGTATTGATCGCGCTGCCGGATCGTGGCCTGCTGGGGGTGCCGATCAGTCTGCTGCGCGATCGTTTTGAGTTTGCGCAGTTCAGCTATCTCGGTGCCGAGCAGGATCAAGGTTGGTTTGCGCTGACGGTCGCTGGCGAAATGGTTGCCGAGTTGGCCGCAGAGTTTCATGCCGAAGCCGTCGATTTGCGGCTGGCTGCCGCCGAATTGAAGGCCTCCGAGGCGTCAGCGGCGGCGTTGGCAAAGTCGTTGTCGTGGTGGCAGTCACGTTCGCGCTTTTGCGGTGTTTGCGGCGCACCGACGGTGCCGAGCGGCGGCGGTCATCGCGCGCTGTGCAGCCAGCCAAGTTGTGCCGCGGAATTTTTTCCGCGCACCGATGCCGCGATGATCGTGCTGGTACACGCCGAGGGGCGTTGCCTGCTGGGTCGGCAGGCGAGTTGGCCGGAGCATCGCTTCTCGACCTTGGCCGGTTTTCTGGAGCCCGGCGAAACCCTGGAAGACTGCGTCCGTCGCGAGGTATTCGAAGAGGCCGGCATCCGCGTCGGTGCCTGCCAATACGTGGCCAATCAGCCCTGGCCATTTCCAGCCTCTTTGATGGTGGGCTTTACCGCCCAAGCCGAGTCGAGCACGATCACGGTGGGTGCCGAATTGGCCGAGGCGCGCTGGTTTTCGGTCGATGAATTGCGTGCCGGTGTGGCTGATCGGAGTCTGCGTTTGTCGCCGCGACTGTCGATTTCGCGCTACCTGATCGAGCGCTGGGTGGCGGCGACCACGGGCAGCGTTTTGACGCAGTGACGGTGCCGCCAGCGCCCCCGAAAAGGTGATCTCGTCCGCATCCGGGCGCCGCGCATCGGTTATCCTAGAACCACTGCACCTTAAGTCACGGATCGTCATGGCCACGGTATTGCTCGCCGCGTTGATTGCACTGCTGATCGGCCACGCTGTGCCGGATCTGGTGCGCTTGCGCGATTTCGGCTGGTACCAAAACTGGGTGTGCTGGTGTGGTGATCGACCGCAAGCCCGCGGGCTTTTGCCCGGGCAGTGGTGGCTGTTGCTGTCGATCCTGGTGCCGGTGCTGCTGTTGGGTTTGTTGCAGTGGTCGGCGCGCGGCCAGTGGTGGGGATTGCCGAGTTTTGTGTTGGCGACGCTGGTGCTGACTTATTGCTGGGGCCCACGCGATCTCGATGCCGATGTCGATGCCATCGGTCTGGCGGGTGACGCCAGTTCGCGCCAGCAAGCCTTGCAGTCGTTGCCGGATGAGCCACCGGAACCGGCACTGGAAGTCACCCCGACGGTGCTGGTAGACCAAGTCTTTTTGGCCGGTTTATCGCGCTGGTTTGGCGTGCTGTTCTGGTTTTTTGTGCTCGGCGCGGCGGGTGCGCTGGCTTATCGTCTGCTGCGGCTGGCGCTGGCGACCGAGTCCTGTCGCCAACACCTTTCGGCGCCCCAGGTCGAATCGATACGCGCGCTGGCGCGCTTGCTCGATTGGCCGGTCGCCCAGTTGATGACCGTTGCCCTTGCCCTGGCGGCCGATTTTGATGCGGTGGTCGGCGCTTGGCGGGATTTTCATGGTCAGGGCCCGGTCGATTCCCCGGCATTCGATCCGGGTTACCTGCTGGCGGCGGCGCGGGCCAGCGTGGATCTGGAACCCGGATCGGACGCCGATGCCGACCTCCAGGAGACCGCGGTCGCCGCCGCACAGCAGGCGCTGGCCTTGATCTGGCGCATTTTGGTGGTGTGGTTGGCGGCGGTGTCGTTGTTGGTATTGGCCGGCAAAATTGGTTGATTGATTGAAGGCCCATGGCAACAGGTTCCAACCCCGGTCTGCAAACTGTTGCCATCAAGTTAAGGCGCGATTCAATGCATTCAGTGCAGCCTTGCTCTGCCGAGTCCCCGGCCGCTACGCACGGTTGCCCGTTGGTCATGTCGCATTTTCTGGTCAGTGTTGTCGTTGGCTGCGGTTTGTTGACCGCAGCGGTGGTGGCGGCCGAAGACCTGCCACCGGTGCCCTCCGCGCTGGCGGCGCCAGTGGGGCAACCGGCGCCGGAAGCGTCGCCCGGGCCACGTCGGCCGGTACCGGTGGATCGGCGCGACTTTGATCCGCGCCCCGATCAATATCGCACCCGCGATCCCGGCGCGCCGCCGCGCGCTGCGGTTTCCAGCGAAATGCAAGACGCCATCGAGACCGTGCAGTCGGAACACGGCGGCAAGGTGCTGAGTGCCGACCGCATCCACTATCGTGGCCAGGATACTTATCGAATCAAGTTGCTCACCGGTGACGGTCGGGTACGCGTCGTGCAAATCACCCAACCGGCGGCGGATGGAACTGTGCGGACCGAGCGGTTTCGGTCAGAATCGGTGCGCTTGGCGCCGTTGCCGCAAAATCGAAGTCGGCCGACGGCGCCGCGAGTTCATCGAGATTCGCCCCCACCATCACGCAATGGAGACCAATAATGCGCATTTTGCTGGTTGAAGACGAAGCCCCGTTGCGCGAGACCCTGGCGGCGCGCCTGAAGCGCGAAGGCTACGCGGTCGATACCGCCGGTGACGGTGAAGAGGGCTACTACCTGGGCAAGGAAGTCCCGTTCGATATCGGCATTATTGATCTTGGTCTGCCCAAACTTTCGGGCATGGAGTTGATCCAGAAACTGCGCGCCGATGGCGCCAAGTATCCGATCCTGGTGTTGACCGCGCGCTCGAGTTGGCAGGACAAGGTCGAAGGCCTCAAGTCGGGCGCCGACGACTACCTGGTCAAGCCGTTTCATGTCGAAGAACTGTTGGCAAGGCTCAATGCGTTGATGCGCCGCGCCAGCGGCTGGACCCGCCCGCAGATCGCCTGTGGGCCGGTGGTGCTGGATACCACCGCGCAGAACATTTCGGTCAACGGCAAGCTGGTCGATCTCACCACCTACGAATACAAGGTGCTCGAGTATTTGATGGTACACGCCGGTGAGTTGGTCTCCAAAGCCGATTTGACCGAGCACATCTACCAGCAGGATTTTGATCGTGACTCCAACGTGCTGGAAGTCTTTATCGGGCGCTTGCGGCGCAAGCTCGATCCTGAAAGCACCCTGAAGCCGATCGAGACCGTGCGTGGTCGTGGCTATCGTTTTGCGATAGCACGCAATAGCTGACGTCGCCCGCCGATGAGCGTCCAGCCGGAGAGCGACCGCCCGGCAGCGGTCAAGCGGCGGCCGATTTCCCTGCAAACCCGTTTGCTGTGGACCGCCAGTCTGGCGCTCGCGGCGTTTCTGGGGGTGACCGGCTATTCGCTGGATCGGGCGTTTCGACAAAGTGCGTTGCAGGCGATGCGGGATCGTTTGGAGAGCTATGTTTACGGTTATCTCGCCGGTTCCGACATCGGCAACGATGGCAAGCTGATTTTGCCGGAGTTCCCACCGGACCCACGATTTGATCGACCGCAGTCCGGCCTGTACGCCGGCGTCGTCGGCGACGGCATTGCCTGGCGGTCGGCGTCGGCGATGGGGCGGGACTTGCCGTTTGATCTGCGTCTGGACCCGGGCCGCACTTATTGGGAACCCACGCCGACGGCGACCAATGTCGGTGGCATCTATCGCTATTCGCGCGGCGTTGCCTGGGAGTTGCCGCGTGGCGGCGAAGTGAAGTTGACCTTCCATGTGGCCGAAAACGATGCTTCGTTGAATCGCCAGGTCCGGGTGTTTCAACGCACCTTGATCACCCGCCTGGGTGGCTCGGCGGTGTTGTTGTTTTTGGTGCAATGGCTGATGTTGCGCTGGAGCCTGCGGCCGTTGCGGCTGGTGGCACAAGACCTGGCGCAGGTCGAGCAGGGCGAACGCGCGAGTCTGCCGGATCACTATCCACACGAACTCAAGCCATTGACCGAGGGCATCAACGATGTCATCGACAACGAGCGCGACCAGCGCTCGCGTTACCGCAATACTCTGGGCGATCTGGCGCATAGCTTGAAGACGCCGCTCGCGGTGATGCGTAACGAACTCGAGTCGGGGACCGACCCCAAACTTTGCAGTGCCGTGTTGTCCGCCCAGGTACAGCGCATGGACGAACTGGTCGCCTATCAACTGGCCCGGGCGGCGGCCTCCGGCCACGCCACTTTTCAGGCGCCAGTGGCGATCGAAGCGCAGGCCGAAGCGATTGTGTCCGGCTTGGAAAAAGTTTATGCCGAGCGTGGCATTCTGTGCGAATTCGAGATCGACCCGGGGTCTTGTTTTTACGGTGAGAAAGGCGACTTGCTGGAACTGCTCGGCAATCTGCTGGATAACGCTTTCAAATGGGCTCGGGGCCGCGTGCTGTTGACCGTGCGCAGGACCACCAGCGGCGCTGGCCGTCGCCCGGCGCTTTGCATCAGCGTCGAAGACGACGGTCCCGGCATCCCGGTCGATCAAGTGGAGCGGCTGATGCAGCGCGGCGTGCGCGGCGATGAAAATGTTCGCGGCCACGGCATCGGCATGTCGATCGTGCAGGACATCATCAAAGCCTATCGGGGTGAGCTGCGGGTGGACCGCTCGCCGGAACTGGGCGGCACCCGCTTCACGCTATCATTTGGCCACGGTAAATCCTGATCCGCATCCCGAAGTTTTTTCGGTGGCGCTGGCGCGCACCGGCCGGCGCCGCTAGCCGCAGGCGTCCGGCTTCGGTCGTCGGTGTGCTGATCCGGAGGCGCCGCACTGGTTTTGCACACAACCTGCATGGAGTTCGCGCATGTCTGTTCCAAACGTCAAAGACAGCAATGGCACTACCCTCAGCGAGGGCGATTCGGTCACCGTCATCAAGGATCTCAAAGTAAAAGGCACCTCACTGACGTTGAAGCGCGGCACCCTGGTCAAGGACATTCACTTGACCGATGACGAAGCAGAAATCGAATGCCGCGTTGACAAGATCAAGGGCCTGGTACTGAAGACCTGTTTTCTGAAAAAAGCTTGACCGTTCGCGGCCCGCTTTGAGCGCCCGTCTTGAATCGAAACCAGCAGCCAACGCCGCCCTGGTCTGCCGCCGCCGCTGCCCTGCGTGCTGGTCAGCCGGCACTGGCCGAATCGTTACTGCGGCAGGTACTGGCGAGCGCGCCGCCGCAACCAGAAGCCTTGCGCTTGCTCGGCATTGCGCTGCACCAGCAAGGTCGCCACGGCGATGCTCGGGCGGTCTTGAACGAGGCTTGGCAACGGGCTCCGGCGTCGGCGTTGGTGGCGATGAACCTGGGCAGTGTGTTGCGCGCGCTCGGCGAAAACGAGGCCTGCCTGGCCGCCTTGCAGCGCGCTTGCGAGCTGGCTCCGACGCTGGCGGCTGGCTGGTTCAATTTGGGCAAATCGCTCAAGTCGTTGGGCCGGGTCGCCGACGCGGTCGAACCATTGCAACGGGCGATCAGCTTGCAGGCCAATCACCCGGTGGCGCTGACGATATTGGGCGACGCGCAAAAAATTCTCGGCAATGTGCCGGCCGCGGAGTCGGCCTATCGCGCCGCTTTGGCCCACCGTCCAGAGGCGGGTGCCGCTTGGTGGGGATTGGCCAACATCAAGACGCTGCGTTTGTGCACCGACGATATCGAGCGGATGCAGGCGGTGCTGGCCGGTCGCCCCCTGAAGGTCGAAGTCCGCGCCCAGATTTACTTTGCTTTGGCGCGGGCGTGGGAGCAGGCCGGTGACGCGGACCGCGCGTTTGCGGCGCTGACCGAAGCCAATCGCTTGCAGCGCCAACTTCACCCCTGGGATCGGCAGGCATTTTCCCGGTTGACCGACGCCGTCATCGCCAGTTTTCCGGTGACAGATGCCGTCGTCGATACGGATTTTGGGCAGGAACATTTTGGGCAGGAACTGATCCTGGTCGTCAGCTTGCCGCGGTCCGGCTCCACCCTGGTCGAGCAGGTGCTCGCCGCTCACCCAGCCGTGGCTGGGGCCAGTGAATTGCCGGATTTGCCGATCGTGCTGGAACAGGAAAGTCGGCGTACCGGGAAGCCGTTCCCGCAATGGGTGGCCGCCGCCAGCGCCGAGGATTGGCGGCGTCTGGGGCAGAATTATCTGGCGCGTACCCGGCGCTGGCGTGGGGATCGCGCGCGCTTCACCGACAAATTGCCGAACAACTTTTTGTATGTGGGGGCGGCGCTGGCGATGTTTCCCGGCGCCCGGGTGGTGGCCTGCGTGCGTTCCGGCATGGATACCTGTCTGTCTTGCTATCAACAGTATTTCGCACGCGGTCAGGACTACAGCTATGACTTGGATGACCTTGCCGCCCATTACACCGATTATTTGCGCTTGCTTGGGCATTGGTCGGCGCACTACCCGGAACGTTTTTTCGTGCAGCGCTACGAGCAACTGGTGGCCGATCCGGAGCCGCAAATTCGGCGCTTGTTGGACGCCTGTGCACTGCCGTTTGAGGTGGCGTGTTTATCGCCGCACCAGGCCCAGCGTGAAGTGCGCACCGCCAGCGCCGCCCAAGTCCGCGAACCGATCGACCGCCGCGGCATCGACCGCTGGCGTTTCTATGGCGAGCGTTTGCAAGGTCTCGAGCAGGCACTGGCGCAGGGTGCGGCGGCGGCCGACGCCGTCGAAGCGACGTGATTTGACCGGCGTCAACGCTTAAACTGGCGGCTTGCGTCAATCTCTGGCGCCCGGAGCTGACGATGAATCCCACCAACGAATCCTTGCGCGCCTTGGCTTTGCGTGCGCTCGCCCTGCTCGATTTGACCAGTCTTGGCGAAGACGATGATGTCGCCAGGATTGAAGCCCTGTGTGCTTCGGCGCGGACGCCGTGGGGAATGCCAGCCGCGCTGTGCGTGTATCCGGAGCACATCGTGACCGTGCGCAAGGCGTTGGCCGAGAGCGTGTCGGTGGCGACGGTGATCAACTTTCCGGACGGTGGCGAAGCGGTCGGTCGGGTCGAGCGCGAGGCGCGGCGCGCGATTGCGGCCGGCGCCAACGAGATCGATCTGGTGTTCCCGTACCGTGCCTTGTTGCGTGGCGACGCACGCACCGGCATCGCTGTGGTCGGCGCTGCCCGGGCGACGTGCGGGCCTGGCGTAAAACTCAAGTTGATTATCGAAAGCGGAGTGCTGGCGGCGCCAGAGTTGATTCGGCAAGCC
>PEUI01000391.1 GCA_002785585.1 Lysobacterales bacterium CG02_land_8_20_14_3_00_62_12 | reverse complement strand
CAGGCGGTCGATGAAATAGATGCCGGGTTCGATCGTGACCACGAAGTTTTCTTCGAGCGTGCGCGTCAGTCGCAGGAACCGATGACCCTCCGGGCACGGCTGCACATCGCCATCGGCAGTGGCCATGAAGCCACCGATGTCGTGCACTTGCAGGCCGAGCAAATGGCCGACGCCGTGCGGAAAAAAAGCGCTGGTGACTCCGGTCGCCAGCATCGACTGTGGGTCCATCCGCACCAGATCCTGATCCTTCAGGATGTGCGCGATGCGGGCGTGGGCATCGAGGTGGATGTCGGGGTAGGGGCGACCTATTCTCACCTGATCGCAGAGCGCGAGCTGGGCGCTATCGAGCGCGTCGATCAGCGACTGAAACTCGTCATCAACCGCGCTGTAGGTGCGGGTGATATCGGCGGCGTAGCCGTTGACCTGGGCGCCGGCGTCGATCAAAAAAGAATGATGCACTGGCGGCTTGTTGAGGCGTTGATGCTGGTAGTGCAGGATCGCCGCGTGCTCGTTGAGTGCCACGATATTGCCGTAGGGCAGTTCGTTTTCGGTGTGGCCGACGGCGATCAGATAGGCGCGATGAATGTCCATTTCCGCCGCGCCCTCGTGGAACAAGGTCGCCGCCACGCGATGGCCGGCGACCGCCCGTCGCGATGCCCGCCGCAGATTGGCCAGTTCATATTCGGTCTTGCTGGCACGCTGATAGTGCAAGTGATTGAGCACCACCGGCGGATTGTTCGGCAGCCATCCGGCGAGGCCCCATTCGGCTTCGCCGATAATTGCTGCCCGGCCGCTGGCCGGCAAATGCGCGCCGGCTTGTTCTGGGGTTTGGATCACCCGCACCTCGAAATGCTCCAGCCAATAGCCGCTGGGTGCAGCCGCGCTTTGGTGCCAGTAGTCGTCAGGCTGAAAATAGATCAGCAGCGGCCGCTGGCCCGGGGTGAAGGCGATCCAGCAGTCGCTGTGATCGGTCAGCGGCAGCCAGTGTTTGAAGTGTGGATTGGCACAGAATGGGTACGGATGGTCGTCCAGAAAACGGTTGCGCCAAGTGCCGGAGGCGATCAGCAGGTGGTCGAAACCGCCGACCGCGAGCGCTGCGGTGGCGTTCGCCATGACCCGGGCCAAATGGGCGGGATAGAGCGCGGCAAGTTCGGCGGTCATGGTTGGTTAGTTACTCACAAGTCAAAGCGGTGGTGTCGGCAAAATCAGCTCAACTACGGTCTTCGCGGTCGAGCCAGTCGGCGATCAGATCGAGATCGCGTGAGGCCATATCGATGATGCGAAAGCCGGACCAGAACTGCCCGGGAACGCTGGCTGGGGCGGTCCATTGTTCGTGTACGCCAATCTCGATCAGCGCTGGCAAGCCGCGCGTGTCTGGCAAATGAAAGCTGAGCTGATAAAGCGCGTCGTCGTGCAGGCGCTGCTCGGTGATCAACATCAGGCCTTCGGTCGATAGATCACCGATGCGGCCGATGCACTGGCCGGTCATGGTATCGACTACCGGTAGATTTTCTTCGGCCTTGCGGCGCTTGCTGCGACGGGCGTTGTTCATGGCAGCTTCTGATCGGCGGTGGCTTCGGGACTGGCGAGGTTTTTCATGGTGCGCACGATCGCCGACCAAGCCCGGTCGATGATGCTCTCGCGCTTGTCTTCGAGCAGGCGCACGCGTTTTTCGGCGATCTCGTGGGCGAGCGACTCCAGTGACATTTCGTCGGCGCGGGCGCCGCGCTGGTTGACGAACAGGCAACGGCCGCTGAGCGGGCTGAACCAACTCAATTTGCGCGGCTGCCAATCGCCACTGGCGATCTGCATCTCAAACCAGGTACCGAACGGCAGCGTCTTCAGTCGCGCCACCACAGCCATTTCTTGTGGCGTCAGCGGCAGACTCGGTTCGGCGCGCATCATCACCGCGCGCTCTTTGTGGTCGCCGGCCTCTTCTCCAAAACGGGTCTTGGCACGCAGCCTGGCGGCGACTTCGGTGAGGGTTGCGGTGTCGTCGTTTTGCGCGGCTTTTTCGGCGTCGAACAAGCGTCCGATCACCGACTGCACGTCGTCGAGATGGAATCCCACCTGGGCTAAGCCGGATTCCACTTCAGAACGCAATTCCGGCAGTTCGATGGTGGCTTCGATGGCTGGTTCTGGGGTGCTGTCCGGCGCTGTGCTGGCCGTTGCTGCGGTATCCGCCGCGGCGCTTGGCGTGGTGTCACTGGTTTGGTCACGGCCGATGTCGGAATCGAGCAAGCGATCAATGATCGCCAGTCGCCGCTGGTAAGCATCGGAGTTTTCGCCGGAACGCAGAATGGTTAGCGCCAGTACGTCGGCCCAGGCTTGTTCCAGCAGGGTGCGAATCAGCGCGCGTGGTTTTTTGCCCTGCAACCTGTCGGCAATCGCTGCCGCCGCAGTCTTGCGGGCCTGTTCGAGCTTCTCGCGGCCTTTGGCGGACTCGACGTGGCGGCGCTCGGAGACTTCGGATTTGCGCACCAAGGTGTGCAGGTGTTTGGCGAAGTCGCTGAGCAGGGATTCGAATACAGCGAGGTCGTCTTCGTACTCGTTGTTGACGCGGTCGACCACCATCTGCATTTTTTCGACCAGTCCCTTGTCCTGGTCGGGTTCGCCCATGTAGTAAAAGCTGCCTTCGGCGAGGGCGTTGAGCAATTGCCGCGCCGGGTGCGAGCGCTGCGAGAAAAAGCCCTTGTCGCGCAAGGCGACGCGCATCACCGGTACCTGCAACTTGCTCAGCAGCTCCTGTACCGGCGCAACACTGCGACCCTCTTTGGTGAGGTTGTCGAACAGCATGCCGACCAAGTCGATGGTGTCGGTGTCTTCCTCGGCCAGCTTCGGCAACTTGCCTTCCGGGGTGAGCTGACGCAACTGGTTGAGCAGGTCCTGCTTGATGTGGGTGACGTTGCGCGGTACCACTTTGCCGGCCACGGTGAGCGGTGCGGTCGGCGCGTTTTGCAGCAAACCCAACACCGATTGCACGTCGCTGCTCTGGATCGGATGGACGTCACCGGCGGGGGTGGCTGCGTTCATGCCGAGCGCGGCGCGGCGTCCGGCCAGCAATTCACGCAGGGTGCTGAACATCTGTCGATCTTGCGGGTCATTGACCGCCGTTTCACGGGGCAAGGTTTGCGGCGCACCCGGCCAGCCAGTGGTCAGCGGTCGGCCAAAACCACCGACCAAAAGTTCATCATCGCCACCGCTGGCGGACGCCGACGGCATGCTGCCCATGCCAAACGATTGCGCCGGTCCCGAGTTCGCCTCGATTGCCGCAGCATTCGGGCTGCCGGGGCGCCGGGACAAGCCATCATTCAGCGGTCGCTGGGTATTGGACTGGGCGCCGAACGTCGGCGCCATCGCCGTCACGGCGTGGTAGTTGGGAGCGCTGGGCGCGGAGCCGGCGGCGGGCGTACCGCTGCTGTCGGCTGCGCCGCTGGGCTGGCTGCGCTTTGCTGGTGTTTGGGTAGCGGCTTCGTTGCTGGTCGGTTTGGCTTCCTCGACTTGGGCCTCGGCGGCTTTCGGGTTGCTGCCACCGGCGGCGCCGGAACGGCGCAAACGCGGCGCGCTGACCACCAGATTGGGCAGAATGCGGCTTTCGATCAAATACTTGGTGACACCGTCGTAGCTCGACTCGATTTCCTGCATGACATGGCGATCAAATACCTTGAACAGCAGTTGCCGATGTTCCGCCGGTAGCTCGAAGCCTTCGATCGCCAGGCGCAGGCATTCGCACAAACGCTGCGGTCCGATCGGTAGCTCGTCGGGTTCAAACGCGGGCAGCGCGATCAACACCGCAAACCGTTGACCCAAGCCGAATAACTTTTGGCCGAGCTTGATTTCGGCGCGGTTGGCCGCTTCCAGCAGGGCCAGGGATTCTTCGAAGGCGGTGTTGTCGACCAGGCTCAAGCTGCTGTCCCGGCCGCTGGAAGGTGACTTGCTGAACACCGGTGCGGCGCGACCTTCCGGATCGACACAGGCGGCGAGCGCGGCTTCCAGGTTCAGTAAAAAGTGTGGGGTAACGTCGGCACGGGCGCGGCGGGTCTCGCGCAGCGATTCAAACGCACGCTGTTGCTCTTCGTTGCTGCGCGATTGCTCGGCTAGCCGAAATAAAGCCTGCTCGTATTCGTTGAGCGTGTGCCGCAGGGATTTTTCCAGCTCGCCGGAAAGGTAAGCAAACACGCCTTCCAGCACCGCTCGGGGACGCGCGGGCAGCGCACTGTCTTTGAGGGCAATCGGTGTTTTTTTGGGTATCGGGTGATGCGCTGAAGTGAATTTGGATGCATCCATGGCCGAGCCGCCCCTGCTGGAGCGGTGATTCTAGACTAGCCGCTGCATCCACAACAGGGTTGGGCGGCGACGGCTTTTTCACAGAGCCGGTGGCCAGCGCCGTGGCGCGCGCCGACGGTGGTCGGCGCGGGATCAGCCCGCGCCGACCGCTGCCCGAAGCGTTGGCGGTTACGGTTTGCCGCTGGCGACAATCGCCACGAACAGCGAGCGATCCGTGCTGTTGAAGCCGCTGGCGAGTTCGTAGCGGCGGTCAAACAGGTTGTCCAGCCGTGCTTCCAGGCGCCAGCGATCATTCAACGCCATGGCGCCGCGCAAGTTGATCAAACCGTAGCCGGGCAGCCGCGCGGCAAAGTCGTCGCGGCCCGATGAGACAAAAGTTTCAGCGCCGACCGACCAGCCGCCAGCGCCTGCATAGTCCAGCGTTTGCGTCAGTTTGCGCCGTGGCCGACGCAGCAGATCATTGCCACTCTGGGCATTTTCGGCATGGGTCAAGCTGAGGCTGGTGCGTGTCGCCAGAGCGCCGCTGCGCCAACTGTGCTCGAGTTCGTAGCCGTCGATGCGCGCGCGGGCAATGTTTTCGGCCTGAAAGTTCTGCCCGCCGCTAAAACTGATCAAGTCATGGATGCGGGTGCGGTAGGCGTGGGCTTCCAGGCTTTGCTGCGCTCTGAACTGCCAGCGCAGGCCGAGTTCAGCGCTGTGCGATCGTTCCGGATCGAGGGCCGGATTACCGATGAACAAGCCGCCGAATCCGGGCGAAAATTGCTCGTTCAAATTCGGCGCGCGAAAGCCCTCGCCATAGCTTGCCGTGAGTCGCAATGGGTCGGCCAACTGCCAGCCCCAGGCGGCCTGCAGACTGCTGGCGCCACCGAATTCGCTGTTGTGGTCCTGGCGCAGCGCCAGTTGCAGATCGTGGCTGCCAAGCGCGTGTCGATAACCGCCGTAGATGCCGGTGTTATGGCGCGTCGCCGCGACGTTGTCGCGGGCGCTGAAAGTGTCGATATCGCGGCCATGCTCGCTTACGTAGTTGAGGCCAAAGTCGAGTGCCGACTGGGCGTCGATGGTCCATTGCTGCTGCCAGTCCACGGTTTCGCGACGGGACTTGAAGCGGCTGAAGAAAACCGCCGTCTCCAGCTCGTCGCGGGCGCTGCCGATGGCCAAACGGTGCGACCAGTGGCGGCCGAGATCACCGCTCAAGGCGAGCCCGACGGTGGTGTCGTTGACGCTGCTCTGGCCCTGGTCAAAATCGACTCGGGCCGAAGTCCGCAGCAGGTTCAGGGTCAGCGCCTGCGTGCCCAGCGTGGTCTCGGCTTGCAGGCCGAGATGATTGTTGCGGTAGCCGTCGCGGTCTGGATCAAACGAAAAACCGTCGGCGTTCTGCGCCGAAATGCCGTGGCTCTGGCTGCGGCCCACGCTGAACCCGATCATTCCGGCAGCATTCTGCCAGGCGGCACTGCTATCGGCGCGATAAGTGTCATGCGATCCCGCCCCAACCCGCGCCGACCACGGTTGCGGGCGTCGGGTAAAAATCTGGATCACACCGCCGATCGCCTCGGAGCCCCAGAACGCGGCGCGCGGACCGCGAACGATTTCGATGCGCTCGATTTCGGCCACCGGCAGGTGGGCAAAGTCGAAGGCGCCAGACAAGGTCGAAGACACGCGCACGCCATCGATCAGCACCAGCGTGTGGTTGGAATTGGTGCCGCGCAAAAACAGCGAGGTGCTTTGGCCGCTGCCGCCGGTGCGGGCGATGTCGATGCCGACTTGCAAGCGCAGCAGTTCGAGCAGGTCGGGCGCCTGCGATTGTTCGATGTCGGCGCGGCTGATGACGCTGACCGTGGCCAGGGTTTGATCCACGGTTTCGGCACGCCGCGAGGCGGTGACGACGATTTCAGGTTGCACCGTCGGTTCGGCCGCCGCCAGCGGCAGCGCGGCGAGTACGGCAATGACCAGGGAAGCATGACGCAATGATTTCATAAGGTTCTCCAAAGCACACCCGCAGGATGTGACGCTTTGGCAAACCGCGATGAAGGCGCGAGTTTTGGCGGGCAGGTGCCAAGCCAACGGCGACCCCACCGCCGCCCGCCGCAGCGCCTCAAGGTTGATGCCAGGCCGGTCTCCGGGCTTGGTCGCGATCCCGAGGATGAAAAATCCTTGGCATCCGTTCTTCACCTTCCCGCTGACAGCAGTGGTGTTTTGAAGAACTACTCGAACCTTACCGTTGCGGGGGCAGCGCCGGATTGTCACCGGCTTCCCGTTTCACCCCGGTTTTCAAACCGGGACACCTGACGCCGCGCAGAATAGCCGGGCCCGGCTTTCGGCGCCAGCGTGCTGCGCTGCTTTCGGGATGGTGGCTGGCGGAAGTCTGCGGATGACCAGCGCCGCTGCGGACAGCCGCTGTGCGCCATCCGGGCTGCGCTGCCGTCGCCTGCGCTGGCAACGCGCAGCGGTTGTGTCTTGTTCGTGTACGGGTCACAATGCGCGTTCTTCGACGTGTCGGGGCGTAGCGCAGCCTGGTAGCGCACTTGCCTGGGGGGCAAGGGGTCGCGAGTTCAAATCTCGCCGTCCCGACCAAGATCGAATGGTGCCGTGCGCGGGTGCCGCCGGCTGGATCCGGAGGGCAGTGTGTCCGCTCGGGGGCTGGGGATGGCCGGACCAGTCCTGCTGGGGGTTGCCGTGGCGCGTTTGGCGCCGAATGATCCGCTTTGTTTACGATGGAGTGCGGCATGCAGGATTTGGCCGAGTTTGCGCCGGCACTGGCCTTGGTGTTCGGCCTGCTGGTGGGCAGTTTCTTGAATGTGGTGATCTTGCGACTGCCGCCGCGACTGGAATTCGGCTGGCGCCGGGACGCCCGTGAAGTGCTGGAATTACCCGCAGAAACCGGCGCGCCGCCGGTCGGCATCGTGGTGGAACCTTCGCATTGCCCGAAGTGTGGCCACGGCTTGAGTTGGTACGAAAATATTCCGTTGTTGTCGTGGCTGTTGCTGCGCGGGCGTTGTCGCGATTGCAAGGCGCCGATATCGATCCAATACCCGTTGGTCGAAGCCTTGACCGGCCTGGTTTCGGCCTGGGTCATCTATCGTTTTGGGGCCACCGCCGCCGGCGGTTTTGCGCTGGTCTTCAGTTGGTTCTTGATCGCGGCGGCGGGTATCGACGCACGCACCACTTGGTTGCCGGATCCATTGACCTTGCCGCTGCTGTGGTTGGGTTTGATCGCCGCCAGCTTCGGTGTTTTCGTGGATCCGGTCAGTGCCATCTGGGGCGCGGTCGGCGGCTACCTGTCGCTGTGGAGCATCTTTTGGGGCTTCAAGTTGCTCACCGGCAAGGATGGCATGGGCTATGGCGACTTCAAACTGTTGGCGGCGCTGGGCGCGTTTACCGGCTGGCAGGGGCTGTTGCCGACGGTGCTGATGGCCTCGTTGATCGGTGCCGTGGTCGGCGGGTTGGCGCTTTGGTTGCAGGATCAGGATCGGCAGACGCCCATCCCGTTCGGGCCGTTTTTGGCGTTTGGCGGCTGGATGCAACTGATGTTTGGGGGCGAGCTGGTGGCTAAATATTTTCAACTGATGGGGATGCACTGAGGCGATGGCAAGATTTGTGGTGGCGATTACCGGTGGTGTCGCGTCGGGCAAGTCGACGGTGTGCGCGCGCTTCGCCGCCCACGGCATCGAAGTGATTGACGCCGATTTGGTAGCGCGGGAACTGGTGGAGCCGGAGCAACCGGCCTTGGCCGAAATCGCGCGGCGCTTTGGCCAACGCCTGTTGGATGAGGACGGCCGTCTGCAACGCCGCTATCTGCGCCAGATCATTTTCCGCGATCCCGCTGCCCGTGCCGATCTGGAGGCGATCCTGCATCCGCTGGTCCACGCCGTGCTGGTCGAGCGTGCTGGCCACGCCGTCGGTCCCTACGTGGTGCTTGCCATCCCCTTGCTCACCGAGACCGGCCAGTACCGTTGGGTAGATCGGATCGTCGTCGTCGATGTCGATCCGGCTACGCAAGTCCGGCGACTGCTGTTGCGCGATGGGATCGACGAAACCCAGGCGCAGCAAATGTTGGCAGCTCAGGCAACGCGGGCGGAGCGGCTGGCGCTAGCCAGCGACGTGATCGTCAATGACGCCGATCTGGACACGCTCAACGACCGCGTCGATACCTTGCATGCCGAGTTTCTGGCCGCCGCGCGGCGTTGATCGCGGTGGTTGCGCTGGCGCTTGTCCCCCCTGCCAACCCGGTCTGCTGTCGTCCGCTTACACCCAGGCCGCGACCATCACCCGCTTGCCGTGTTTGATCTGTTCGTAGGCATCGGCGGGCGGCGGCAATACTTCGACGCGGCTAAAGCCCAGTTTGCCGAGTATCCACAACAGCGCTTCGACACTTGGCACCAGACAAATACCGGTGGTGCTGGCTTCCGGGCCATGGGTGTCGTCGGTTTCGTCGATGATGCCAAAGCTGCCTTTGAGCGGCCGCACGAACTGATAACTGCCGTAGTCGACCATGCCGCTCATGTTCGGCACCACTTGGGTCTCGACGACGAGCAACTGCCGGGTCAGCGCGCGCGCTACCCGGAGCGCGCCGACCGGGTTTTCCAGATGATAAATCAGACCCAGCAACAGGCAGACATCAAATTGACCCAATGCCTCAGCGTCGATCTGGTGGACATCGCCTTGCTGCAACTCGATCTGGCTGAGGCCAAGGGCGTCGCGGATCAGGCTGGCGTCGGCGACGTGCTCGGCGCGGGCATCCACGCCCAGCACGCGGGCAAAACCGCGTTGTGCCAATTGACAGGAAAACCAGCCTTGGTGACAGGCCAGGTCGATCGCGCTCAGGCGGCTTTCGTGGCCAGCGAAGCTGCGAAGCAGTACGGCGTCGAGCATTTTGCTTCGGGTGTGATGGATGCCATCGAGCCAGCCACCGTCGTAGCTCGGCGTGGTGGCGCCATTGGGTAGTTTGAAGGGATAGAACCAGGTGCGGGACAGCGCCCGCGCTTGCAGATCCGCCGCGGTTATCGAGTTGGTCACGAGCTACTCCTGCCGCACCGGGCCAAAATCCCGGCGTGCGCCAGCAATGGTGACGGTAAATCCGGCAATGACGTCGATCATCGTCATCAGCACCAGCGCCAGAAAGGCGGCGTGGGCAAACCGCGGCAGAATCAGAAACTCAACCAGGGCGATGATGAACACCAGCAAGGACAGGGCGTGATCGAGAATCGTCGCCGAGCCGGTACGGGTGGCCTTGAAAATCTCGAAATACAGCAAGATCAGGCTGCTGATGACCAGGGCATCGCCGGCGCTGATGGCCAAACTCCCGGTCGAAGGCAAGGTGATGCTGAACAAGGCATAGCCGAAGCCAGTGGCGCTCGACAACGCAATCAAGTTGGCGGCCAACAGCGCCAGCGATAACAGCGGAAATGCGGCAAGCATCAGGGTTTAACTCCAGTCAAAGGCGGTCGTCATTGTGACCGACCGGGCGCTTTGGCGCGAGCGCACCGTGACCGCGAACTTTCAGGTCGGGCGTCGATCTCGCGGCAGGTGGCTCACCAGAAACTCCATTTGATCGGCCAGAATGTTGCGGTTGCTCAAGATCAGATGCTCCACCCAGCTTGGCCGATACGGCACCGCCAACAACGGCATCGCGGCTTGCTGCGGTGTGCGGCTGCCCTTGCGCACATTGCACGCCACGCAGGCGCTGACCACGTTGACCCAAGTGTCGCGGCCCCCTTTGGACAAGGGCAGTACGTGATCGCGGGTCAGTGCTTGTCGATGCAACTGCAGGCCGCAATACATGCAGGTAAAGCGGTCGCGAGAAAACAGTGCGGCATTGGTCAGCGCTGGCGCCGGTGCGCTCAGGCCAGGGCGGGCGTGACCGGTGCTGGCGATGATCGGATGCAGCGCGATCGCGCTCTGGCGGCCCAGCATCCGGTTATAGCCGCCGTGAACGGTGAGGCAAGGCTCACCGATGGTCCAGGCGACCGCATCGCGCGCGTACAGGCAGGCCGCTTCTTGCCAGCTCATCCAATCGAGAATGCGGCCGTTAGCGTCCAGCGACAACAGCCGCGTACTGTGGATGTCGTAAACCTTGGTACTTTCCCAGTGCATCTTTAAGGGTCTCCCGCAAGCGTGCTCCGGCGCGATGTCGGTTGCTGGCCCGCGAGCATAACCGACATTTTGCGGCAGCGTGTCCGGGCGGGAGCTAAGACGTCGCGCAGAAATAACTTGCGCAGATTGCGCAGGACTTTCGTTCGCCTGCAAGGCGCGCAAAGTGGAGCATAGTCGGACTATGTGACGCTTTGTGCAACGACGCAGGCGGGCGAAAGAACCAGCAAGATGGGTAAGTTATTTTTGC
>PEUI01000159.1:1133-11599 GCA_002785585.1 Lysobacterales bacterium CG02_land_8_20_14_3_00_62_12 | reverse complement strand
TCGCTGTGCTCACCAAGCCGCGCCAGGAAGCGCTCGCGGTGGTGCATTTGCAGCGCCAGGGGTTTAGCTGTCTGTTGCCGATGGCTCGGCACTCGCGGCGTACGCTGCGCGGCATGCGCGAATCGGTCGAGGCCTTGTTTCCACGTTATCTGTTTGTCCATGCGCAGGCCGATGGCTGGACGCTTGGGCCGGTGCGTTCCACGCGCGGCGTTTGCGGTGTGGTTCGGTTTGGCCAACGCAACGCGCTGATTCCGGATCTGGTGATCGCCCACATTCGTGCGCGCATGCCGGCCGATCAATGCGTAACCCTGGATATGCCGCAGCTCAAGGTCGGCGACCCGGTACGAATCACCGACGGGCCGCTGGCAGGTTTGCACGCGGTATTTCAGTGCCCCTCCGGCCGTGAGCGCGTGCGCCTGTTGATGGAAATCCTCGGCGAACAAGTCAGCGTCGTCCTGCCCAAATCGCAACTCGCCGGCGGCTTCGCCGAGAATTGGACCAAGCTGCAAGCCGTTTCCGCTTAGTGTTTTTTGTTTGTTTTTTTTTGGACCGGTCAGCGGTCCGTCGTTGTGAAAGTTTGAACGAGCACCGCCAGCATAAATCTCATGGCCATGCGACCTGCCCGCAGTCGATGGGCGGTAGCGTGGGTCGGACACCATGGATTCGGCGATGATCAATTGTCCGCAACTATGAAAGCCGGCGATGAAATCAGCTTGCGCTTGTTGTCGCTGCTTGAACACCATCCAGCGATCAGTCAGCGCGCGTTGTCGGCGGAACTTGGCTTGAGTCTCGGCAAGACGCACTACTGTCTGCGCGCCTTGATCGACAAGGGCTGGGTCAAAGTACGCAATTTTCGCAGCAGTCAAAACAAGCTCGCTTATGCCTATGCGCTGACCCCACGAGGCATTCGTCAACGGGCGCACGCAACGCTGGCTTTTCTGCAACGCAAGCGCGTCGAATACGCCGATCTGGAAGCCGAAATTCGGCGTCTGGAAGCCGAAGCGCGCCGTCTGGAGGGCAACGCCCGTGCCTGAGATCGCCGCTGCATCGTTGCCTAACTCGGCGCGTGCCGCGTCGCTGGCGTTTTCGGTGGATGACCCCTCGCTGGCGATCGCGGTGATCGGTCTGGGTTATGTTGGCCTGCCATTGGCTGCCGCTTTGCTGCGCCATTTTCCGGTTTGCGGTTTTGATAGCAACCCGGTGCGCATTGCGCAACTGCGCCAAGGTGTGGATGTTACCGGCGAGCTGATTGGCGATGAATTGCTGGCGCTGCGGCGATTGGCATGTTGCGAGCAGCCCGAGCAGATCGCGCATTGCCGGGTTTTTATCATCGCCGTGCCAACGCCGGTCGATGCGGACAAGTTGCCCGACCTGCGACCCTTGCTTGCCGCCAGTCGCTCGGTCGGTAGCGTGCTGAAGCCGGGTGATCTGGTGATCTACGAATCCACCGTCTATCCCGGCGCCACCGAAGAGGTTTGCGTCCCCGAGTTGGCGCGTGCCTCCGGGCTCCATTTCAATGTGGATTTCACCGTTGGCTATTCGCCAGAGCGCATCAATCCGGGGGATCGCAGTCGGCGCATTGGCGATATCGTCAAAATTACTTCCGGTTCTACGCCAGCCGCGGCCACGTTGGTCGATCAACTCTATCGTCGCATCATCACTGCCGGCACCCACCTTGCCCCCAGCATCAAAGTTGCCGAGGCCGCCAAAGCGGTGGAGAACACCCAGCGCGACATCAACATTGCCTTTGCCAATGAACTGGCGATGATGTTTGCGCGCATGGACATCGATACCGAAGCCGTGTTTCGCGCCGCCGAAACCAAGTGGAACTTCATGCCGGTGCGGCCGGGCTTGGTCGGCGGTCATTGCATTGGCGTCGATCCGTATTACTTGATTCACAAGGCCGAGGCGGTGGCTGCCGCGCCGACGCTGATCCGCGCCGCCCGTGAGATCAACGAGGGCATGAGCGCCTACGTCACCGGCCAGTTGCTGGGGTTGCTGGCCAAGCACGACATCAACCTGATCGGCGCGCGTATTTTGGTGCTCGGCATCGCCTTCAAGGAAAACTGCGCCGACCTGCGCAATACCCGGGTCGTCGAAATTGTGCGCGCACTCGCCGACTGCCAGGCGCTGGTCGATGTATTCGATCCCTGGGTCGATGCCAACGCCTGCCGACATGAGTACGCCATCGAACTGTTGTCGGCACCGCAACTGAAAAACTACGACGCCGTGCTGATCGCGGTGGCGCACCAACAATTTCGAGATCTCGGCGGCGTCGGCGTTCGGCGTTTCCTGCGCGCAGGCGGCGTGGTCTTCGACCTGAAACACATCCTCGCCCCGGAACAGTCCGATCACCGCTTGTAGCGAATAGCCCGGATGCACCACGGCGATTCTCAACAGCAGAGCAGGTCAATCCGGGAGGTTCGGCCGATGGGGCAGGTAGCAAGTCGTCCGGATGCGCGACATTGTGGCGGCGCGGCTATGATTACCACCGTCAATTGAACCTGAGACCCGCATGATGACCCAAGTCTCGAAGTCCAAATTCAAAGCGCATGCGCTGGAAATCTTCCGTCGTGTCGAGTTGACCGGTGAACCGGTCATCGTGACCGATCACGGCACCCCAAGCTTGATTGTCCGCAAGTACCTTGGCAGTGCAAACGCCGGACGCGAACAGTTGCAGGGTTCGGTCCTGCGCTACGACGGCCCGTTCGAGCCAGTGGCTGAAGCGGATTGGGATGCGCTGGTTTGATCGTACTCGATACCCATGCCTTGATCTGGTGGGTTAACGGTGATGCCTTGCTCAAACCGTCGGCAAAGACAGCCATTGAGCACGCATTGACACGCGACCGACGAGAAGATTCAGCGTTATCCGCATGTGCGCTGGGCATGGTAAGCAAATAGCCGGGAGACAGCGCAGCGGCTTGCAGCTGCGGAGCAGACCAATCCTGGATATTCGGTCGATCGGGCAGGTAGCAAGTAGTTCGCACGTATCCGGACTACGATGCCCTTCGGCCGACTTATCCCGACCTCGCCAGTCCCATCGACGCACCTACCGTGCAGCGTGTTCAAAAGGCGCCATGAAATCCACCGACCATCATCCAGCTTTGACCCGCCGACCCCATTCGCTGGCGGAGGTGGTCGAGTGGGCCAGTGACCCCGGGGTACTGGATGCCTATCTGCGCGAGTTTCTGGACACCTTTTATGTCTGCGACGAATCCGCGCAACGTCAGGGAATGTTGCGGGATGCCCCGGTGCTCACCGGACAATCGCGGACCGATGCCTACCTGGCAGCGGTCGCCGAGCATCTGGCCCAGGGCGATGGGCTTCCGGCGCCGACCTGGGTCGATGCACCCGAGCGTTTCCTCAAACGTCCCTTCTTCCCCTGCGGCCTGGAATCGTTGAAGGCGCGACTGCTGGTCGAAAGCCCACCGGCGTTCAGGCGCCGGATGATCTTCGTCGATTTCGATCCCCTCTATCGGCCGCGGCGGCGCACCCCACCGGAAAAAGTTTTGAGCGCCTGATCCAATGTTGAGCAAGATCGACATCCTCCGCGGATTGGATCGAATCGACCAGGAAGCCCGTCGGGCTGGCGTGGTCGTCGATCTCGCGATTTATGGTGGTGCCGCACTGGCCATCACCTTTGACCTGCGCCAAGCGACCCGCGACGTCGACGCGGTGGTGTCTGGCGACCCGGCGTTCCTGCGCCGGGTGGTTGCCGAGGTTGCGGCCGATTACGGTTGGCCTCCGGATTGGCTGAACGACGGTGTCAAGGGATTCCTTTCGGCGCACGAGAAGCTGCAGGCGGTGGGGCAGTTCCAGGGCAGCGGTCAGGGCGGTCTGCGCCTGTATGTGCCCACGCCGGAATACCTATTCGCAATGAAGGCCATGGCGATGCGGACCGGCGGACTCGGTGCCGGCAACGACGTGCCGGACATTGAGGCACTGGCCGAAATCCTCCAGCTCAAGCAGGTCGGCGAGGCATTGGCGCTGATCGAAGACTTCTACCCGGCTGGACAGATTCCGGCAAAAGTGCGGTTTGGCGTGGAAGAAATCATCCAGCGAGTGATTGCCAGGCGGGTAACGCCATCTCCATAACCAACCCCCCATGTGCGGCCTGAACGCCATCTACGCCTACCACCCAAGTGCGCCGCCGGTCGATCGCAGCGAACTGTTGCGCGTGCGTGATCGGATGCGCGCGCGTGGCCCAGACGGTGCGGGCGAATGGTTCTCGGCGGACGGCCGCGTCGGCCTCGGGCATCGGCGGTTGGCGATCATCGATACTACGGCGGACGGCGCGCAACCGATGCTGAGCGCCGATGGCCGCTTCGTCATCAGCTTCAACGGTGAAATCTACAATTACCGTGCGTTGCGTGCGGATCTGGAAGCCAGCGGCGTGCATTGCCAGACCGGCTCCGATACCGAAGTGTTGCTGCAACTATTGGCGCGCGATGGCGAGCGCGCGTTGCTGCAACTGCGCGGCATGTTTGCGCTGGCGCTGTGGGATAACCAGCGTCGCTGCTTGCTGCTGGCGCGCGATCCGTTTGGGATCAAGCCGCTGTATTACGCCGATCAAAACGGTACTTTGCGGTGCGCATCGCAGGTCAAGGCTTTGCTCGCTGGCGTGGTCGATAGCGCGCCCGAACCGGCCGGGCAGGTGGGTTTCATGCTTTGGGGATCGGTGCCGGAACCGTGGACGATGCATCGCGGCATCCGCGCCGTTCCCGCCGGTCACTGGCTAAAAATCGATCAGCACGGCGCTGCCACGGCGGTCGCCTATGCCGACATTGGCCGCATCCTGAGCGCGGCCGCGCGGGCGCCCTCGCCACTGGATCGTGCCAGCGCCATCGATTGCGTCGCCGCCGCGATTGCCGACAGCGTGCGCGCGCACCAGATTGCCGACGTGCCGGTTGGCGCGTTTCTCTCGGCCGGCATCGATTCGGGCATGATCGCCGATCTGGTGGCGACGCCTGGACAACGCCCGTACACCTTGACCCTGGGCTTCGAAGAGTACGTCGGCACGCACAACGACGAAGTGCCACTGGCCGAGGCGTTGGCACGCACTCTGGACGCCTGGCACAGCACCTTGATCGTGCGCCGTCAGGATTTTGAGGACGAACGCGAAAAGTTGCTGGCGGCGATGGATCAACCGAGCATCGATGGCGTCAATACCTGGTTCATCGCCCGCGCTGCCGCAACCATGAATCTGAAGGCGGTGCTGTCTGGTCTCGGCGGCGATGAAATGTTTGCTTCCTATCCCAGCTTTCGGCAACTGCCGCGGCTGGTTCGCTACGGCCGACCGTTTCGCGCGCTGCCGGTGTTGGGCCGGTTGCTGCGCCGGTCGGCGCCCTTGCTATCCGGGTTTACCTCGCCCAAGTTCGCTGGATTGCTGGAATACAGTGCCAACCTGGGCAGCGCCTATCTGTTGCGGCGTTGCCTGCACACCCCTTGGGAATTGCCCGCGTTGCTCGGACCAGAACTCGCAATCGAGGGGCTCTCGCGCCTGCAAACGCTGCCAGCATTGGGTCGCACGATGGCCGATAACGGCAGCGAGCGCTTGCAGGTGTCGGCATTGGAAATGAGCTGGTACCAGCGCAATCAATTATTGCGCGACACCGATTGGGCCGGCATGGCGCACTCGCTGGAAATCCGTGTGCCGTTCGTTGATCTGCCGTTGCTCGGCACCTGCGCGCCGATCTTCGCGGCGCATCCCGACATCGGCAAGGCGGAATTGGCCGCCGTCGCCGCGCCGCGGATGTCGCACCAGGGGCTCGGTCGAAGCAAGAGTGGCTTCTCCATCCCGGTGCGTTCGTGGTTGCAGCCAGCGCATGCTGGCAAGGCCGGGCGCGGCCTGCGCGACTGGGCGCGGTTTGTTTATCAGCGCTATCCGGGCAGCGGCGAATGAGGGTGCTGCTGCTGACCACCGATGCCTACGGCGGCCACGGCGGAATCGCCTTGTACAACCGCGATCTGGCCGATGCCCTGGCGGCGATGCCTAATGTCGCCGAGGTCGTGGTGATCCCACGCACGCTGCCGTTTGCCGCCGACGGCGTGCCCGACAAAGTGCGCTACCTGGCGCAGGCGGCGGGCAGCAAACGGCGTTATGTCAGCGCTGCCTTGCGCTCGGCAGCGTCGGCGTTCGATCTATTGATTTGCGGCCATATCAATCTGCTGCCGCTGGCGGCGTTGTTGCGCTACAAACTGCACTGCCCGCTGGTGTTGATGGCCTATGGCATCGACGTGTGGACGAGGCCGAAGTGGTGGACGCGGATTTGGCTGCGTCAGCTCAGCGCGGTCTGGTCGATCAGCGCGGTCACCCGGGATCGCATGAATGCCTGGGCGCAGTTGCCGGAAGCGCGCTACCGGTTGCTGCCCAACGCGATTCATCTGGATCGTTACGGGCTGGCACCGAAGTCGCCGACCTTGCTCGATCGCTACGGTTTGCGCGGTCACAAGGTGCTGCTGACCTTGGCGCGCCTGCCCAGTGCTGATCGCTACAAAGGGGTGGATGAGGTTTTGGAAATGTTGCCGACGCTGCTTGAGGATGAACCGCGGTTGCGCTATCTGGTCGCTGGCGATGGCGATGATCGGCCGCGCCTGCAAGCCAAGGCACAGGCACTCGGCCTGCAAGCGCACGTCGTCTTCGCCGGGATGATCGACGAAGCCGAAAAGGCCGACCACTTCCGCTTGGCCGATGTCTTCGTCATGCCCGGTCGCGGCGAAGGATTTGGTTTTGTATTTCTGGAAGCGCTCGCCTGCGGTGTGCCGGTGGTCGGTAGCCAGATCGATGGCAGCCGCGAAGCATTGCGCGATGGCGAGTTGGGGGAGCTGGTCGATCCGCGTGACGCCGATTCAGTGCGCGTCGGCATCGTCCGTGCGCTACAAAAGCCGATCGCCATTCCGCCGGGGCTAGAGTTTTTTGACTGGCCCAATTTCTGTGCCCGCCTGCAGGCGGCAATCGCATCCTTGTTGCCGTCGGGGTCAGCCAGACCATGAATCGTTCCGCCGCCACCCGCACTGCCCTGATCTGCGGCATTTCCGGACAGGATGGCGCCTACTTGGCGCGCTTCCTGCTGGATCAGGGTTATCGTGTCGCTGGCACCACGCGCGATGCGCAGATGAGCAGTTTGTCCAACTTGGTGCGACTGGGTATCCGCGATCAGATCGAGGTGGCTTCGATGGCGATCAACGATTTTCGCAGCGTGCTGCAAGTGTTGGCGCGGTTCCAGCCGCAGGAAATCTACAACCTGGCGGGGCAGAGTTCGGTTGGCCTGTCGTTCGAACAGCCGGTGGAAACGCTCGACAGCATCAGCGTCGGCACGCTCAACCTGCTCGAAGGAATTCGCTTCCTCGATCGATCAATTCGTTTTTATAACGCCGGATCCGGCGAGTGCTTTGGCGATACCGGCGCGCAAGCGGCCGACGAAAACACGCCATTCCGGCCGCGCAGTCCTTATGCCGTGGCCAAGGCGGCGGCGTTTTGGGAGGTCGCCAACTACCGCGAAGCCTATGGTCTGTACGCCTGTTCCGGCATCCTGTTCAATCACGAATCACCGTTGCGACCAGAGCGCTTCGTCACCCAAAAAATTGTCCGCGCTGCCTGCCGCATCGCCGCTGGCAGTGGCGAGCGCCTGCAACTGGGTAACCTGGATATTCATCGCGATTGGGGCTGGGCCACCGAATACGTGCAAGCCATGCAGCGCATGTTGCAACTCGACCAACCCGAAGATTTGGTCATCGCCACCGGGGTAACGCAGTCATTGCAAAGCTTCGTCGCCACCGCGTTCGCGGCGGTCGGACTGGATTGGCAGGCGCATGTCGACACCAGCCCAGCGCTGCTGCGTCCCACCGATCTGCGCTACGGCTGCGCCAACCCGGCGCGCGCCGAACAGACCCTCGGCTGGCGCGCCCACACCCATATGCCCGAAGTCGTCCAGCGCATGGTGGCGGCCGAACAAGCGTCGCGCGATGCGCACCAGCCCGCTTGATCCCCGGATGCCGCTGCGCTGCATCCGGGCTACCTCAAACATCCGGGCGACCTCACTACGCCTCACTGCCAACCTATGGTTGCTTGGTAACGAAAAAGAATATGCTACATTTGTAGCACCTCATGGAGCCAACAATGCACAAATACTCGCTAAGAAAGGCCGGTGGCTCGGTGATGGTCACGGTGCCTCCCGCGTATTTGAAACAGCACGGTTTGGGCGTCGGTAGCGTCGTCGAGATGGCGATGCGCGGAGATAAACTGACCATCACACCAGCCAAATCGAGGGTCAGTCTTGCCGACATCTTGCGAGCGGCGCCCAAGGATGCGCGGACGCTGCGGGCAGATGGTTGGGACCAGTTGCCGCCGAGTGGAAATGAAGTGTGACTCCCGATGTCGGCGAGGTGATTCATTTGTCCTTCGACCCCGCCAGCGGGCGCGAAATGAAAGGCGATCATTTCTGCATCGTATTGACGCCGAAGTCATTCAACGAACGATTCGGTCTGGCCTGGACCTGCCCGATTACCACGGGCAAGCAAGACCTTGCGCGTGGCCTCACGGCGGTAACGCTGATGGGAACCGGGCTAAAGGTTTCCGGTACGGTCTTGTGTCACCAGATCAAAGCGCTTGATTGGGCTGCCCGCAAAGCACAGCGGGTGGATCGGCTCAAAGGCCCGGTGCTCGATCAAATTCTTGACATCTGCACCGCCATCATCGACCCATCGCGGCGCTGAGGCAAAAGGTGCATAGCCGCGTATGTCGGATCAAGCCGCCGCCGCAAAGCCTCCGTCGTCGCGTCGATGCCGCGCGGCGGTCACCCCTGACAATTAAGACGATAACTAACCCGACTACCCAGCGCTGCGGTTGAAGCACCTTTCGCTGCGCTGCATTCGGGCTACGTCACTTGATATTTCGCTACCGCCCAATCAGCTCTGCACGAACTTGTGGCAAGCTACCCTCTGCGGGCACATTGCGCTACCAGGAGCAACCCATGCCAACCACGATCAAGATGTTGGAAGTTGAAGTTCTGCGCCTACCGCCGGTGGATCGGGCGCGCTTGCTTGACCGACTGATTGCCAGCCTGGATGCCGATGAAGAGGTGGAAACGGCCTGGGACGCTGTCGCGGACCAGCGCGAGCTGGAGATAGCAAGCGGCGCTAACCAACCCGTGCATTTGGAGGCCTTGCTCGCCAGTCTGGAAGCGCGCTTCCCTGGATGAAAATTTCACTCCATCCTGGCGCCGCGAAGGACATCGAAGAAGCTGTCGAGTTCTATCGACGGGAAGGGTCGCCGGCACTGGCCGCAAAATTCGTTGCCGAGTTCAAGAAACTCGCTCACCTCCTCGCCGGGAATCCAGGCATAGGCTCAGTTCGTTCTAGTGGTCGGCGCGGTTTAGCAATGAATGTGTTTCCGTACACAGCGATCTATCGTGCAAGCCAGGATAGCGTCCGAATTCTTGTCGTAAAGCATGATCGAAGGCGACCTGGCTTCGGTGCTTCACGAATTTGATGGCTGGCGGTGAGCACAGCGAACCCCAACACCACCGACGCGCATGGGTTGGCGGTGAGCGTAAGCGGTTTTTAACGGCGGAGCCGGTCACTCCAACACGTCCACCAAGGCCCAAGTCCCCCGCAACAACTCAACACCCGCCGTTGGCGGTTCGACAACGACTCACCGCCACCCGATCCAGTTTGGCGTACACTTTTCCAGCACTCTAGGGACTGTTATGACACAACAATTCGATGTGATTATCGAGAAAGACGCGGCCGGTTATTTGATCGCTTCGGTGCCGGCGTTGCCGGGTTGTCATACCCAAGCAAAATCGCTGGATACCTTGATGGAACGCATCCGCGAAGCCATAGAGCTGTGCCTTGAAGTTCGCGGCAAGGCGCCGGAGTCGCTGGATTTCATCGGCGTTCAACGCATTTCAATTGCTGCATGACTGCGCTGCAAAGTTCGACTGGAAAGGCCTTGTTGCAGGCGTTGAAGCAGGCAGGGTTCGAGGTGCTTCGTGTCCATGGCAGTCACCATTTCCTTCAACACAGTGATGGCCGTGCGACCGTGGTGCCGGTGCATTCTGGTGAAACGATTGGACCCGGCCTATTCGCAAAGATTCTGCGCGACTGTGACCTGAAGCGCGAACAGTTGCAAAAACTTCTGTGATCACAGAAGTCCGTTCAATGTTGCCAATTTGAAGCACCCCAACAACGCCATCGTTCACAGCAAGTAGCCCGGATGCAGCGCAGCGCAATCCGGGACCCAGTTTGATCCCCGGATTGACCATCTCCGCTGTTGAAAGCCGCTACGCTGCATCCGGACTACGCCACTGGTACCGATAAAACTCGATGAACGATAGCGACATCAAAGAACCCATCTTCGGCCACCAGCACCTCACCGTGATCGAACCGCTGCAAGGCTGGCGCATGCTCGATTGGCGCGAGCTGTGGGCTTATCGCGAACTGCTCTGGGTGCTGACCACGCGCGA
>PEUI01000159.1:189-1121 GCA_002785585.1 Lysobacterales bacterium CG02_land_8_20_14_3_00_62_12 | reverse complement strand
CGCGACATCAAAGTGCGTTACAAGCAAACCGTACTCGGTGCTGCCTGGGCGGTGTTGCGGCCGCTGCTGACCATGCTGATTTTCAGCGTGGTGTTTGGTCGCCTCGCCAAAATGCCCTCCGACGGCGTGCCCTATCCGGTGTTCGTCTACGCCGCGTTGCTGCCGTGGACCTTTTTCGCCGCCGCGATCAGCAGCTCCGGGCAATCCCTGGTCGGCTCGGCGCATTTGGTCAGCAAGGTGTACTTTCCACGATTGATCATTCCCTTGTCCTCGATCGGTGCCGGCCTGGTGGATCTGCTGATCTCCACCGTCATCATGTTGCTGTTGATGCTCATATATGGCGTCGGTTGGAGCGCGCACCTGCTGGCCGCGCCGCTGCTGCTGGTGGCGGTGATCTTTACCGCGTTGGGCGTCGGCACGTTGTTGTCTGCACTCACCGTCGCTTATCGTGATTTCACCCACATCACCCCGTTCATGGTGCAAATCTGGATGTACGTCACCCCGGTGGTATTTCCGCTCAGCCTGGTGCCAGAGAAATGGCGCTGGGCGCTGTATCTCAATCCGATGACCGGCCTGGTCGAAGGATTCCGTGCCGCATTTCTTGGGCAGGCGTTCGATCTGCCGGGCATCGGCCTGTCATTCGCCATGGCGGTCATCATCTTCCTGCTCGGCGTCGCCTACTTCGAAAAAGTGGAGCGGCGCTTCGCCGACATCATCTGATGACCACCGAAATGCTCAACGGTTGTGATCGCGACCCATTGTGGGAGCGTCGCTGGCGTCGCGACATGCTCGGCAACACGCGAATCGACACGGCCAGGATGGATCGGCAACTGCAGAAGCCTAAGACCCTGGCAGCGACCTACCACAGTTGCATGCAGCCATGACCCAGCCCGCCATCAAAGTGGAAGGCCTGTGGAAGGAATACACCGTTG
>PEUI01000159.1:0-173 GCA_002785585.1 Lysobacterales bacterium CG02_land_8_20_14_3_00_62_12 | reverse complement strand
CCACACCACTTTCTACGACCTGCTGTCGCAAACCCTTAAAGCGCCATTCCAGCGCCTGCGTGCCCTCGGTGGCTCCAGCAGCGAGGCAGAACAATTCTTTGCCCTGCGCGATGTCAACTTCGAAGTGCAGCCCGGCGAAGTGCTCGGCATCATCGGCCGCAACGGCGCCGGCA
>PEUI01000026.1 GCA_002785585.1 Lysobacterales bacterium CG02_land_8_20_14_3_00_62_12 | reverse complement strand
CGTATCGGCATGGTGGCGTGCGCGATAGCGGAACAGCAGTTCGCGATAACGCGGATCGACGAATTGCGCTTCAAACGCCAGCAATTGATCGGGCCTGGCGCCGCGCACTTTGGCGGCGAGGGCGAGATCGGCGTTGCCGGGCAGGCCAGCGTAAAGATCTTGCTCGGCGGCTTGCGCCGGATAGGCCGCGACTTCGGCAAACACCTGGCGGACTTTGCCGGGTAGCTCGGCCCGGCTGCGCACTTGCTCCAGGTGGCGCTGGCAGCGCTCGACATTCAGCCGAATGCGTGCGGTATCGACGCCGGCGAGCGTGGCCAGCGGCGCCAACGCCGGGCACTTGTTGGTGTGCACGGTCTTCAGCGGAATGCGGGCGACGCCTTCCGGCAAATCTTTGTTGGCGACAAACACGCGGTCGCGAATATCGGCAATCGACAGCTCCAACAGCGGCTGCGGATCGGCATCCAGATCGAGCACGATCACACCATTGGGCTGGGTCGGATGCGGTGCCAGCGGCAGCACCATGGCGAGACCGCCGCGTTCGGCGCTAAAGCGCGTGGAGGCGTGCAGTACCGGCGTTTGGCCGGCCCAATCGAGCAGCGCGGCGGCCTTGCGTTTTTCGCGCAGGGCAAACAAATAGTCGAACAAACGTGGCTGCGCAGACCGCAGCAAACGCGCCAGTGCCAAGGTCGCCTCGACATCGGCCAAGGCATCGTGGGCATGGCTGTGGGCAATGTGATTGGCGGCGCTCAGGTCGCTGAGTTTGAAACTGGCAGCACCGTCAGCGCGGGTCGGCCATGCCACGCCTTGTGGCCGCAGCGCATAAAACATCCGCGCGACATCGATCAGGTCCCAGCGCGAGCAGCCGTTGCGCCACTCGCGACCGTAGGGATCAAAAAAATTGCGCCAGAGGCCATGGCGGGTGACTTCGTCATCGAAGCGGATGGAGTTGTAACCCAGCGTGCAGGTGCCGGGTTCGGCCATCTGTTCGTGAATGCGGGCAAAAAACTCGGGCTCGGGCACGCCGTCGCGCGCCGCAAGTTGCGGCGTGATGCCGGTAATCAGGCAGGCTTCCGGGCTCGGCAGCAAGTCGGCCGGCGGTCGGCAGTAGAGCACCAGCGGTTCACCGATGGGCTGGAACGCGGCGTCGCTGCGCAGCGCCGCGAACTGCGCCGGAAAATCACGCCGTGGGTCAACGCCAAAGGTCTCGTAGTCGTGCCAAAGAAAGGTGGTTTGCATCGCCGCATTATGGACGATCCGGGCGCGGCATCGAAGCACCGCTGCGAGCGCGCCATCGGCGTGGCAAAAATCGGGTGGCAGGGATCGGCTAACATCGTCGAATGAACAAACCCTCTGCTTATCCGGCCCGCGCCGAGTTGCCCGCCCAGGTTCGCCTGAAGATCGAACGCCGCTCCAATCACCCGTGGATCTACCAGAAAATGGTGGAGAAACCGGAACCCAAGCCCAAGCCCGGCAGCATCGTTGACATTATCGACCGCGATGGCACCTGGGTGGGTCGCGGTTTTTACAACGGCCATTCGCGCATCGCCCTCAGGGTGTTGACCGAGGACCCGGACGAAGCCGTCGATGCCGATTATTTCCGCCACAAGATCGCCACCGCGATCACCCTGCGCCGCGATTTGTTGCAGCTCGATCGCGTCACCGATGCCTATCGGCTGGTGCATGCCGAAGGTGATGGGCTATCCGGGCTGGTGGTTGATCGATTCGCCAACACGCTGGTGGTCGAGTTTTTTTCGGCGGGCATGTTTCGACTGCGCGAACTCATCCGCGAGTTGTTGCTGGAACAGTTTCCGGAGAGTCTGTACTACTGGTTTGCCGAAGACCACGTCGCCAAGCAGGAGAGTTTCGACTGCCATCCGCCGCCACCGCCCGAGCCCGGCATCATTACCGAGCACGGCCTGCGCTTTCGGGTCGAACCGGGGCAGGGCCACAAGACCGGTTTCTTTGTCGATCAGCGCGACAACCGCAAGCGTCTGGCGGAGTTTTGCGTCGGCAAGAGCGTCCTTGATCTGTGCTGCAACACCGGCGGTTTCGGTGTCTACGCCAAGGCGCTTGGGGGTGCCGATGAAGTGATCGGCATCGACATGGATGAAGCCGTGATCGAAGTGGCAAAGCAGAACGCGCAACTCAACAAAGCGCGGATCAAGTTCGTGCAGTCGGATATTTTTCCCTGGTTGCGCGATGCCGGTAATCGCGGCGACCAGTTCGATGTGGTGATCCTCGATCCCGCCAAAATGACGCGCGACCGCGAACAGATCATTCCGGCGCTGAAAAAATATCTGGACATGAACAAGTTGGCGCTGTCGGTGGTTCGCCCAGGTGGCGTGCTGCTGAGCTGTTCCTGCACTGGCCTGGTCAGCGAGGAACAGTTTCTCGACATGATCCGGCGCGCGGCCTTTTATGCCAATCGCACGGTGCAGATACTGCAAGTCAGCGGTGCCGGCGGCGACCATCCTTGGCTCGCCCACGTACCGGAATCGCGCTACCTGAAAGCGGCTTTCTGTCGCGTGGTGTGAGCCTCTGCGCACTGCGGGCAACGCCTGCGGTTATGGCAAAAAAAAGCCCGCATTGCGGGCTTTTTGGTACTTGGTACCGGTGGAGGGACTCGAACCCACACAGTGTCGCCACCAACGGATTTTGAGTCCGCCGCGTCTACCATTCCGCCACACCGGCATTGCACAAGCCGGGCATCATACCGAAATCGTCGCGTCCAGACCACGGTTTTCTGAAGACGATTTTCTGGAAGGTGAAGGCATGGCGATTCCGGCCCCACGGTGGCGCCGGAATCGGGTGTCCAACCTCAATCGGGCTCGTTGCCGTTGACAAGATAGCTGTGGTGACGGCCGTAACTGAAGTAAACCACCAGACCGATCGCGGCCCAGGCGACAAACAGCGACAAGGTGTAGATCGACAGGTTAAGGAACAACAGCAAGCAGCCGAGGATCGCCAGCGGGCAGACCAGCCAGGCCATCGGCGTGCGGAAAGGGCGTCGCCGATCCGGTTGTGTGCGACGCAGGATCAGCACCCCCAGCGCCACCATGACGAAGGCAAACAGGGTTCCCGAGTTGGAAATGTCGGCCAGGATGCCGACCGGGAACATGGCGGCAAACAAGGACACGGCAACGCCGGTGATCATGGTGGCGACGTGCGGTGTGTTGAAGGTCGGATGCACTTTGGAAAGGAAACCGGGCAACAGTCCGTCGCGCGACATGACAAAGAAAATGCGAGTCTGGCCGAACAGCATCATCAGGATCACCGAAGGCAGGGCGAGCGCGGCCGCCAGGCCGATCATGTTGCCCATCTTCTCGAAGCCAAGCAGGCGCAATACATGCGCCAGCGGTTCCTTGCTGCACACCAGATAATCCTTGCCGGCGCAGGCGGTGGCCAGCGCGTCGGAGCCCGGCGCCAGCGCCAAGCCGTCTGCCCCCAGCATCGGTTGCGAACCGACCGAGCCAACCGCGGCATAGCCCACCAGCAGGTAGAACACCGTGCACACCGCCAGCGATCCGATCAGACCAATCGGAACGTTGCGATTGGGGTTCCTGGTTTCTTCAGCAGCGGTGGAGACGGCGTCGAAGCCGACGAAAGCAAAGAAGATCGACGCGGCGGCGCCGAGTACACCGATACCGCCGAGCGGACTGCCCCAGCCGGTGGGCAGGAAGGGCTTGAAGTTCTCGTCGTGAACGACCGGCATCGCCAGATAAATAAAGGCGATCAATGCCAACACCTTGATCGATACCAGCACCGCGTTAACCTTTGCGCTTTTCGAAGTGCCGATCACCAACAGCGCGGTGACCACCAGGGAAATGCCACAGGCCAGCAGATTGAAAGTGCCGCCATCGTAGGGACCGGTACGCAAAAACTCTGGTAGCGGAAAGCCGCCACTCTTCAATAGACCATTCATGTAGCCAGACCAGCCGACGGCGACGGCGCCGGCGGCCACGGCATATTCCAGCACCAGCGCCCAACCCACCGTCCACGCCAAAAGCTCACCGAGTACGCCGTAGGTGTAGGTGTAAGCGGAACCCGATACCGGAATCATCGCCGCGAGTTCGGAGTAGGCGAGTGCCGCCAGCGCACAGACCACGGCGGCGATGACAAAGGAAATCAACATGGCCGGCCCGGCCTTTTGACCGGCTTCGGCGGTGAGCACAAAAATACCGGTGCCGATGATCGCGCCGACACCAAGCAAGGTGAGCTGGATCGGACCCAGTTGTCGTTTCAGGCTTTTCTTTTCTGCTGTGGCCATGATTTGGTCCAGCGTTTTGACGCGATCAAAGATCATCAGTGATATCCCCGGTGGAGGTTGGGTTCGGGCGCGGCCTTGTCGCAAAGCTCGCGATCAGAATGGGTTTGCCAAGCCAGACGTTGCACAGCACACCGAATCGGTTGGGGTGCCACGCCGGAACGCAAAGCCCGGCTAAGATACGCGACGCCGCCGGGTGCGGCAAGCGCCGCGACCGCAACCGCAACCGCAACCGCAACCGGAACCCCAATGCCAGCCATCGACCCATGCTCGCTCGATCTCGGTGCGGACGATCCGCGCACTGCCTTGTTGCGATTGCTGTCGGCGTTTTCGGTGGCTTCCGCAGCCGACACCGAACTGACGGCGGACTTCGTCGCCTTCGTGCGCGAGCATGGCGACTGCTTCGAACGCAGCCTGGCGATTGGCCATGTCACCGGATCGGCCTGGTTGGTCAGCGGCGATCACCAACGTGTGTTGCTGACCCACCACCGCAAACTGGATCGCTGGTTGCAACCCGGTGGTCACGCCGATGGGGATCCCGACATCGTGGCGGTGGCGCTGCGCGAAGCCGAAGAGGAATCCGGCTTGACCGATCTCCACATCACACCCAACATCTTTGACCTGGACCGGCACTGGATTCCACCACGCGGCGCGGAGGCCGGTCACTGGCATTACGACGTGCGCTTCGTCGTGCGGGCCCTCGGCAGCGAAGTTTTTGCAGTGAGTGCGGAATCGCACGCGCTGGCCTGGCGTGAAATCGTTGAAATTGCCGGTGATGCAGGCACGGACGTTTCCCTGCGCCGCATGGCTGCACGTTGGCTGCAAGCAGGCGATTGACCTCGATAGCAGCTCAAAAGTGTTTCGATTTACCGTCGATGCCAATAGACTACGCCCCCGCAGTGTGGCCCCGCATCACCCCAACATTCGGAGAGATGGCCGAGCGGTTTAAGGCACCGGTCTTGAAAACCGGCGAGGGTTCATCCCCTCCGTGGGTTCGAATCCCACTCTCTCCGCCAGACACTACAAAGCCGACGCAAGTCGGCTTTGTAGTGTCTGGCGGAGAGAGTTTTGGTGGACGACTCGACGGATGTGGGTTTGTGCGTTTGTGGGAGCGACGAGAAGCGTCGCGATGCTCGCCAATACAACAGTCGCGAGACGGTCACAGTTTCAAGTCATCAAGAAACTCGGACGCCGGACTAACGCTTGTCACCAGCAAGTGATCTCTTGCCCGCGTACAGGCAACGTAAAGCAGGTGCCGCTCGGTGTCATACACCTCCTGCAAGTCGGCATCGTCGCCCACCGTCTCAATACGTTTCTGCAAAGGTATGACTTCGTCGTCGCAGGCCATCACCACCACGGCGCGGAACTCCAATCCCTTGGCCAGGTGCATGGTGCTGATCGAGACGAAGCCGCTGGCGGTTTCGACGTGCTCATCGAGAATTTTGAAAGGGATGCCTGCTGCCTCGACGGCGGCTTGAGCGCGCTCCAGTTGCGCAGGCGAGCGGACGAACACACCAAATTCATGCGGCAGTACGCCGCCCTCTACGCGGCCCTTGATCCAGCCAGCGACGGACGCAGTCTCCTCGGCCTCATCGCTGAGGACGCGGATTTCCGGCGGTGGGCCATTGAAGATCGAAACCGTATCACTGCGGTTCTCGGTGATGCCGTCAATGTCGGTGACCGTCGGCCCCAGCAATCGATCCGCCTGGGCGCGGATTTGATGCGACGTGCGGTAGTTGATCCGCAGCGTGCGAGATCGCCCGCGAATGTCGACGCCCAGTGCTTTCCATGAAAAGGGTTGCTGGAAAATACGCTGCCCGAGATCGCCGGCAAAGAACAGCGCATTCGGGCGTCCGCTCCCCAGCGTCGCAAGAAAACGAAGATGCGCGACACTAATGTCCTGTGCCTCATCTACCACCGCGAAGTCGAATACTACCTTGCCGCTGGCCGCGATGGCTGACGCCAGCAACGTGAATAGCCCGGCTTGGGTGATCAGCTTGCGCGATTTCAATTCGGCACGAACTTGCTCGAATATGGTCCACAACACGCCACGCTGTGCCTCAGGGAGTCGCGTCTTGCGCCCGAGGCGTGCCACGTCGCGATACCCTTCCCAGGTATCCAACTGCCAGGCATCTACTACCTGTTCCCATTCGGTAAGCAAAAAGTGCAGGCCATATTTGTGACCGCTCGTCGCACGGGCCGCCTGATCGATCAACTCCCTGATCGTTTCGCGGCGCGCAATCGTTGCCGCGCCGCCGGTTGAATCGACGTGCGCCTTGTAAAGCCGCAGGCCGATGGCCTCCAGCGAATACACGTCGATGCGTTCGGCCAGACGTGGTTCGTTGCCGAGCAGGCGCGTCAGTTTGGTGTGCAGGGCACTCGCCAAGGTGTCCGAAAAGGTGGTCAGCAGCACGCGGGTGTTTTCATGCGTTCGCGCCAAGTGTGCCGCCCGATGCAGTGCGACGATGGTCTTGCCAGTGCCGGCCGAACCGGAAACGCGCGCCGGCCCGCCGTAATCGCGATCTACCCACTGGCGCTGTTCGGGGTGCAGGAAGACCGTCCACTTTTCCCACGGGTAATCCAGGGCGCGCTGCAACTCCTCTACATTCGACATCGTGCGGAAACGGCGTTGCGCATCGGGATGATCGAAGGGGTTCTCGGTTGGTACCACGGGCTGTGGAACGCGGGGCTTGCAGCCCGTCGCCAATTCCAGCAATGCCTCTCCCGCCTCGGCAGGCAGGTGGTCGCACAGGATCAGCAGCGTATCCTCGGTTGCGTTTTTGACATCGTTCAGCCATTCAGCGGGGACACCGTAGCCGAGCAATTCATCATCCGACCTGCCGGTGAACAGCGGTTTCAAAGTGGACGCAGACTCTGGCGCCAGCATTAGTTCCGCCTGCACATACACCGGGACCACAATTTCCTTGACGGTCTCGCGTATCTCGACCAGTTGTGCCGCGCCCGTTTTTGGGTGAGTTTCCAGCTTGCGGCGTTCCGCCCAGTCATACGCCTTGTCGTGGTGATCCACGTAGCACAGCAGCAGGCTCGCGTCGTTCTTGTGTACGATGAGTCGGATGTCGCTGCTGACCCGGACTGACCAGAAACGCGGGTCTTTCGCCTTGTCCAGTTTGTGGAAACTCATTCCCTGGTTAGCCGGGTTCAGTTGCAGGTCGAATGCTGTCGTCTTGACTGCCTTCTGCTCATCGCCTGTCAGGCGAGCGAGGCTATCGGTGAAGGTGTCGGCAATGAGGAAGTTCATGGCTTGCTGTGTTATCGAGCCACAAGGCGTTTGAGGCCGTCGCGAAACTTGCAGAAACTTGGCGACGCGTTGTGCTCGATATTCATATATGGTGCGATTTCTTCGACCCACTGGTGTTTGATCTGTCCTGGCAATGGCCAGCCTGCGGAGCGGACGACCGCAGCGCCGCCGGGATACACCGCATCTGCGAGCATCTCCCAGGTGCCACACACACTGTCTTGTTCGTATCGGTTCAGGATAGCGGTCTTGGCGCGCGGGTACGCCGCGAGGATCGCTTGTCGGTCACCGAGTAACCAGGCTTCCATTTCCTCAATGGCAAGGCGAAATAGCGTATTGGGAGCCGGTCGGCAATGTGGCAGCAGCGCTTTCAGCTCACGCAAAAAGGTTTTGCAATCGCGGTCGTCGTTGTCCAGCACCGCTACGACGGCATCAATGCCAGGTGTCTTGCCATAGCCTGCCAGCAATTTCGGGAGTTGATTGAGGAGCGCTCGCTTCGACGGATCGCCCCCGGCGGTCAAGCCAGTCGGCAACCGGCCAATGCCTTTGTAGAGATGTATGCGCCAGGTATGCGGTTCTGCATATGCCCCGATCACGGCGGGCAACAGGATTTCAATCAGCTTGGCTCCAGAGCTGTCTTCCACCAGCACTTCAATGTGCATGGTCTACCTCGCGTCCAGATAGTCGCTGTACCAGAGACCACCCAACGGAAGCCCTTCATCGACGAGATTGCGCACCAATTCCAACTCGGAAACGCGTCGAACCGTCGAATAGCCGTCTGCGCCTTTCTCCAGAATCCATACTTCCGTCGGAGCTAGCGCATCGACGAAATACGGTTGATGCGTGGTGACGAAAATCTGCGGCGCATTTTTCTTGCCGGTCGCGTGGCTGCGCAATTCCGTGGCAAGCGAGTCCAGAAGCCGGTGGTAAAGGCCATTTTCGGGCTCTTCGATACAGATGAATGGAGGTGGATCGGGGTCTTCCATCAACAGCAGGTAGGCGAAGATTTTCAACGTGCCATCCGACATCTGCCCGGCATAGAATGGGTCGTCGAATGCCCCGTCGTTGAATTGCAGCAGGACACGCTTGTCCTCCGTGACAAGTGTCTTGATGCTTTTGATACCGGGGATTTTGCTGGCAATCCGGTCAAGGATAAACTGGAAGCGTTCCTTGTGTTCGCGCTCCATGTACTGCACGACATTGCCGATGTTGTCGCCGTGGATATTGAGGTGTCGCTGTCCCCCAGCAGAGGGAATCGTGCGCGCTGCGTCCGGATAAAAGTACGTGAGATACCAGCCCTTCAGAAAATCGCGAAACCGCTTGATGCGCGGATGTTCCTTTAGCGTGCCGAGCGTGGCGATGCCGAGTTGCCGCAAATCGGTCAATTCGACGTCTTCCTGTACGCGCTCTTCTTCTACCCCTTCGACGGCTTCCTCGCCGGCCCAGACCGTGCCCTTGCCATGATGCAGGCGCAGGAATGGGTAAGGTCTTCCATGCTTTTGACCTTTGCGCCGCTGTTTCAATACCTCCGATTCAACGAAAGGCCGCCCGCCTTCATCTAGTCCAATGGACAACTCATAGGTGATGGGGCGCTCGCCCGGCGCTTCACGGTAATAAATCTCGAACTGCATGGGCGCGTCGACGCCAAGCGTTCGCATGCGCTCGAAACCGCCGCGCTGTTTGGCGTCGCAGGCGGTTTCCACATCTGTCGACAAACAATCCGCGACGAAACCAAACGCATCGAATAGCGTGCTTTTACCCACCCCGTTTTTACCAATGACCACGGTAAAAGGCGTCAACGGCTCGCCGCGCTGCTCGGTTGACAGCTTGCCCAGCGTCACATCCCGCAAAGCGCGGTAATTCTGTACCCGGAATCCTTCGATCAAAGCCATACGTTTTTCCTTTCGACTGCAATTCGTACACGCATCATTGCACCTTGAAAACCTTCATCACCTCATCGCCGAGGTGATTGATGACCTTCACCGCGATGCGGCCGTTCTTTGGCTTCTCAAACGCTCGTGACGTGTCGCTGTTCAGAGTCGCCCAGGCTTCGGCGTTGATTTCGGCTTTGAGCGTGGTCTTCAGCGCGGAATACGGGTCGTTGGCGCCGAGGAAGTAGGCGTGGCGGACGAAGAAACTTTCTTCGTTGTAGTCGGTGTCGATGAACCAGCAGGCGATGCCGTCGGCGCCGTGGCTGATGACTTCGCCAGTCTGGGGTTTGAAGACGTCCACGCCGTTCACCTTCACGCGCAGCTTGCCGTCTTTCTCGTTGATGAGGGTGATGTCCGGCTCGCCGAAGATGACGAACAGGTTGCCCTTGCCGGTGTTTTTCAGGTCTTCGGCCATGTGCAGGTCGGCGTTCATGCGCGCCTTGAGCACGGGGATGCGGCCGAGCTTGCTGAATTCGGTAGCGTGCGCCTCGTAGTTGAAGGCGCAGGCGATCAGCACATCGAAGCCGGCATCGCCACACTCGCGGGCGGCTTCCACCAGGTCGCTGCGCTGCACGGTGCCAAACTCCGGGCCGATGAAGATGCCGGCTCGCTTTTCGGTCGTGCCTTCCAGATAACGCCCTTCGGCACAGACTGAGCCTTCGCCCGGCCACGGGGTGAGCGCGGTGAAGGTGATGCGGTCCTCTTTGTGCGCCTGCTGCACCCCGGCGGTCTTGAGGTTTTCCAGGATCATCTGGGGGAAGGACTGCTTGGCCGAATACGCCTCACCAGGTTCGGCGGCGGTGTCGATCAGTTCGTCGTTTTCATCCACGCCCAGCATGCGATGCGGGCTGAGGCTCTCCACGGTGAACGGGCCGGCGACGCGGACGCACTTCTTGTTGTCGTAGGGCTTGTCGTAGAGGTATTCAAACTCGGCCTTGGCGGCGATGGATTTGTCGATCTCTTGCTGCCGGGCGATGCGTGCCTGCCACCAGTCGGCGTGCAGCTTCTTCGTAGCCTCCGGCCATGCCTTGTCGGCCTCGCGCGGAATCTCCCATTCTTGCCAAGTCTTCTTGAGTG
>PEUI01000239.1:6045-6241 GCA_002785585.1 Lysobacterales bacterium CG02_land_8_20_14_3_00_62_12 | reverse complement strand
CTCGCCCTCGCCCTGGGTGCTGATGACCACCAACAACAGCGATTCCGTGGCCAGTTCGCGCAGCGGGTAGGCGCCGGTGCTGAACAGGCGTACCTCATTGCCGGTGGCGGCAATCGCCGCCTGCAAATATTCGGCCTCGCGGCGGGCATTGCCGGTCTGGCTGGCATAGAGCACCGTCACCGTCACCGACGCCGCC
>PEUI01000239.1:4803-6037 GCA_002785585.1 Lysobacterales bacterium CG02_land_8_20_14_3_00_62_12 | reverse complement strand
CGCCACTGCCAGCGCCGGCACCACCGCAGCCGATTGCGGCGAGCGTGCCGCCAAACCGGCGGCATAGCCGGATAGCCAATGCAGCGCCGCGGTATCCAGTCCCTCGGTCAGGCGCACCAACAGCGCGTGCTGGGCATCGTCGAGCAAGGTTCGTGGGGGTGGCAGCAGTTGCGCAGACATGCGGGCTCTCGGCCAAAGGGATCGGCAGCGTCGAGACTAAGCAGTGAACCGCGATGACGGAAACAAGCGATCACCATGAGCTTATGCCCGCCAGGCATGGTCAACGGTGGCGCCGAACCGCCGTGCGATGTTTGGCTGTTGTGGCAGCGCCGACAAGGGTCGCGATTTTTACGCAACTTCGATAATCGCGACGCTTGTCGACGCTCCCACATCGGCTTGCCGACACCGCCCGCCCGACACGACAGGCGTCGCGACCGCCGATTGCCACCCCCCGGTTCAGACTTTTTGCCGTATGATGCGCACCCCTTATCTTTCCATTCGGATACAAGGATATAAAGCCCAATGAGCGTCACCCTGTTCACTTCTGAATCCGTGTCCGAAGGCCATCCGGACAAACTCGCCGATCAAATTTCCGACGCCGTCCTCGACGCCATTCTGGCGCAGGACAAACACGCCCGCGTCGCCTGCGAAACCATGGTCAAGACCGGTGTCGCCATCGTCGCCGGCGAAGTCACCACCGAGGCCTGGGTCGATATCGAAGCGATCACCCGCAAGGTGATCAATGAAGTCGGCTATACGAATTCGGAAGTCGGCTTCGACGGCCACACCTGCGGCATCATGAATCTGATCGGCAAACAATCGCCGGATATCGCCCAGGGCGTGGATCGCAAGCGACCCGAAGAACAAGGCGCTGGCGATCAAGGTCTGATGTTCGGTTACGCCTGCAACGAAGCCCCCGAGTTCATGCCGGCGCCGATTTACTACGCCCACCGCCTGGTGGAGCAACAGGCGCGGGTCCGCAAGGTCCGCAACAGCAAATTGCCCTGGCTGCGTCCCGACGCCAAGTCGCAGGTCACGCTGCGCTATGAAGACGGCAAGGTCGCCGGCATTGATGCCGTGGTGCTCTCCACCCAGCACGACCCGAGCATCAAGCAAAAGGATCTGGTCGAGGCGGTGATGGAGCACATCATCAAGCCGATTTTGCCGGGCAAGTTGATCGACAAGAAAACCAAGTTTCATATCAACCCGACCGGCAAGTTTGTGATCGGCGGAC
>PEUI01000239.1:4338-4579 GCA_002785585.1 Lysobacterales bacterium CG02_land_8_20_14_3_00_62_12 | reverse complement strand
ATCGCGGTCACCACTTTCGGCACCGGCAAGATCAGCGACGCCAAGATCGAGAAATTGATCCGCGCCCATTTCGATCTGCGACCTTACGGCATTCTCACCATGCTCGACTTGATCCACCCGATGTACCAGGCGACCGCCGCCTATGGTCACTTTGGCCGCAAACCAGTCTCGGTGCGTTTGCAAAATGGCGAAGCCTTCACCGCGTTCTCATGGGAATTGACCAACAAGGCCGATGACCTGC
>PEUI01000239.1:3413-4246 GCA_002785585.1 Lysobacterales bacterium CG02_land_8_20_14_3_00_62_12 | reverse complement strand
GCACCGCGTTGGCCGCGCCAGGCGGTTGCTGGCAAGCGCTGCCATTCGGATCGCAGTTGCCGAACCAGGCCGACGGCATGGCCCTGGGCGGCCCGGCGCACGGCGTCGCCAGCACCGGCGTTGGTGGCCAACTGCAGCCCCGCACGCAGATCCAGCGGCAAGGCCGCCACCGCCAGCGCGGCCCCCTGCCACAACGCCGCCAGATGGCGACTGCCGAGCAGCGTCATCCATAGCAGCCGTTCGGCCGGGTCCGGGGCAGAACCCGCGCCGGCATGATCTGCGGAAAATGCCTGCGTCAACGACTCGGCCAATTGTCGATAGCGCTGCCAGCGCGCCTCGCCATCGGCCGGCGGGGCGGCCTCCTGCTCCTGCAGCAACACCGCCAGCGGTGATACCGATCCGACGATGGCCAGCGGCCCGCTCAGCGGATGCGCGCCAATGCCCTGCGCCGCGCGTTGCCATTCCTGGTGCCACCAACCCAACTTGGCGCTGCCAATACCGGCATCGGAAACCTTCCAGATGGCATCGGCAGCCTCCATCACCCAGAGGCTTCTGGCGAGCAAGCGCGGCTGTTCGTCGGTCGACGCAAACACCTCGGCCAAGGCCAGCGCCGGAAAAGCCGCCCGCCAAGGCGCAGCGAAAGCGGCAAACGCGGTGTCAGCCGCCGGCGTCATCGTCGTGCTCACGCAACCAGTCGAGAATCCCGGCCGGGCGGTCGATCACCGCATCGGCACCCCAATCGGCCGGATCGTCATCGCTGCCGATGTAGCCGAACGCCGCCGCCAACGCGGCGCTCCCGGCGGCGCGTGCCGACGCGATGTCGCGACGATCAT
>PEUI01000239.1:3241-3398 GCA_002785585.1 Lysobacterales bacterium CG02_land_8_20_14_3_00_62_12 | reverse complement strand
CCGCTTCCGGGGCCACCGCCAGCCGCCGACACGCCTCCAGGATCGGCGCCGGATGCGGCTTTTTCTCCGCCAACGAATCACCGCAGAGCACCGCGCCAAAATGCTCGGTCAAACCAAGCGCCAACAACAACGGGGTCACCAGCCAAGTCGGCTTGTT